>JALYNX010000167.1 GCA_030772935.1 Actinomycetota bacterium
GGGTGAGGCTTGGGGAGAGCTCCCGTCGCCGGGCGTGACAGCCGTCCCGTCCCTGGTGACCAAGAACACACCGAACCCCAGAACGAGACCAGTCACCAGAACGATCAGGACCTGGCCGAAGCGCTCGTTCATTTCAGCACGCCCTCAAGTTGGCGCGCCGCAGCTCGGTTCCCCGGTGAGCACCGGATGTCCGGGGCTCTCGATCAGGGCCGGGATGAGGCATCCTTCGATTGTCCCATCGGGCGAAACCACAACGCGGGCAACCGCGGTAGTCGAGCCGGCAAGCGAGGTATTTGGCCATACGAAGTTCCCCAGGGACCAGAAGACAGGTCTGCCGTCGACGACATCGAGCGGCTGCAAACGATGCGGGTGATGCCCGAAGATGATATCGGCTCCGGCTGCAATCATCGCCGCGGCCCGCTCCACATCGTCGGGCCGGGGGGGTGGTGTCGAACTCGACGCCCCAATGGATGGCGACCACCACGAGATCAGCTTGGCTCGCAGCGGCCTCGACGGCGGCCACCATCGATGGAATGTCATCGCCGTTTCTCATCCCGGCGCTGTCCTCCGACGCGACCCAGGCGTCATTGGGGAACACCCCACCGAATCCGACCACCGCGATCCTCCAGCCCTCGACCTCGAATGTGGCGGGGGCACCCGCCTCGTCGATGTCGCGTCCAGCCCCAACCGGGGCCACTCCACTGGCGATGAGATTTGCCCGCCCATCGACCAGGGCCTCCTTCCCGTAGTCACCGGAGTGGTTGTTGCCGAGGTTGGCCACCTCGACCCCATTGCTCGCCAACGAAGGCAGGGCCTCGGAAGGGCAGCGAAAGACGAACTCCTTGGGCTCGGGGCTGCCCAGATCCGACGGTGCACATTCGAGGTTGACCACGGTCAGGTCGTCGTCGAGAAAAAGGCCGTCGAGACCGGACCAGGCGTGGTCCCATCCCTCGGCAGCCAGAGCCGGAATGTAACCGGTGTCCAGATTCACATCCCCGGTGCCCTGAATCACCAGCCAGCCTTTGGCGGGGAGGGTGGACGTGGTGGCCGGGGCAGAGGTGGTGCCCGGGGTGGGGGTGGTGGTCGTTGCCGCCGTTGTCGAAGTCGCCAGAGCCAAGGGGGAAGTGGATGGAGTTGTCACAGCCTGATTCCGCCCCCACAGACCGTAAGCGGCCAGCCCGGCCAGAACACCGACCACGACTATCGCACCGATAACGAGAAGTCGGGAACGCATAAGCGCAGGTCAGCGTATTGACCCGGGCCTGATATGCCGTGCCGATGACTATGCGAGCAGTGCCAGCACCCGGTCGACTACACCGGAGGAGTCCATTCCCACGAACTCGTGGAGGTCGGAGGGTGAGCCGAAGGGGAGGAATTGGTCGGGAACACCGACACAGGTGACTTCCTTGGTCACCCCGGCGGCCGAGAACGCCTCCATCACCGCCGAGCCGAAGCCGCCTGCGATCACGTTGTCCTCGAGGGTGACCACATGCTCCACCGGGCTGGCCCATTCCAGGATCCGGGGATCGAGCGGCTTCACCCACCGGGCATTGACCACCCCGACCGACACTCCCCTCTCTCCAAGATCGAGGGCGGCCTTTTCGGCCACCTCCACCATCCGGCCCACTGCCACCAATAGAACCTGGGAGCCGCTGCTCAGTAGCTGGGCTTCTCCGACGGGGATCGGAGCCACCGGGATCGCCGGAACCGATACCGCGGCGCTCTTCGGGTACCGGATGGCGATGGGACCATCGTGGTCCACCGCAGTCTCGATCATGGCGCAGAGCTCGGTGGCGTCGGCGGGGGCGCCGACTGCCATGTTGGGAATCATCCGCAGATAGGAGAGGTCGAAGACGCCGTGGTGCGAGGGGCCGTCGGGGCCGGTGATGCCGGCCCGGTCAACGAGAAATACCACGGGCAGATTGTGGAGGGCGACATCGGCCACGATCTGGTCGAAAGCGCGCTGCAGAAAAGCCGAATACACGGCGACCACCGGCCTCTTTCCTGCCATCGCCATCCCCGCAGCCAGGGTGACCGAGTGTTGCTCGGCGATGCCCGTGTCGAACACCCGCTCAGGGAAGCGCTGGGCCATCTGCATGAGACCGGCGGTGCTCACCATTGCTGCCGAAATCCCGATCATCTCGGGCCTGCTTGCGGCCGCCTCGGCGATGGCCTGCCCCGCCACATCGGTGAGTTTGAGCTCGGTCTTCAATGCCTTCCCGGTCGCAACATCGAAGCTTCCGACGCCATGAAGTTTCTCCACGTCGTCTTCGATTGCCGGCTGATACCCGTTTCCCTTCTCGGTGATCACGTGAACCACCACCGGCCGGTCGTAGGTCTTGGCAACAGTGAGGGTTTCCTCCAACAACGCCAGGTCGTGCCCGTCGATGCGCCCGGTGTATTTGAGGTCGAGGGCGTCGAAAACGGTCGAAGGCTCGAGGATCTGCTTCACCGCGTCCTTGAGACGTCCTGCTAGTTCGTCAGCTGTCTCACCAACCAGGGGGATGCCGCGCAGCATCCGGCCCAGGGTGCGCTTGGTCCTCTCGTAGCGGGGGTCGAAGCGGTAGTGGGCGAGGCTGGCGAGGGCCGCGATACCTCCCACCGTCGGGGCATATGAACGGCCGTTGTCGTTGAGCACGATGATCAGCCGGCTTGGCCTCGCCACGGCGATGTGGTTGAGGGCCTCGTAGGCCATGCCCCCGGTCATCGCGCCATCGCCCACCACTGCCACGGTGTAGCCGGGGTAGCCGGACAACGCATGGCCCAAGGCGTAGGAAAGCGACGTCGAGGCATGGCTGTTCTCCACGAAATCGTGCTGCGACTCCTCCCGGCTCGGGTAGCCGGACAGACCCCCGGTGTGACGCAACTGGTCGAATTGCGCCATCCTCCCGGTGACCAACTTGTGGACATAGGCCTGATGTCCGACGTCCCAGATGATCCGATCAGTAGGGGAGTCGAAAACCCGATGCAGGGCAAGGGTGAGCTCGACCACGCCGAGATTCGGGGACAGGTGACCGCCATGAGCGGACACCTTGTCGATGATGAACGTGCGGATTTCCTCGGCCAGCGTCTGAAGTTGATCCGAGCTCAACCCGCGAAGGTCGGCGGGGGTCACGATGGTTTCGAGTATCGACATGAAGGAAAGAGGCGACGAGCCCCTGTCAGGCTAGCGACGACCCCACGCTGTCCCCATCAGGAATCGGGAGCCAAACGGTGAAAACCGAGCCCCGACCCAGCTCGCTCTGGACTTCCACGCTTCCCCCATGACTCTCCAC
>JALYNX010000168.1 GCA_030772935.1 Actinomycetota bacterium
CTACGACGACGAGGTGTTCGACGACCCGTTCCGTTTCGACATCCATCGCAGTCCGAACGACCACCTCACTTTCGGGGCGGGGCGTCATGTCTGCCTTGGCGCATCTTTGGCCCGGCTCGAAGTCCGGGTGGTGTTCGAGGAGCTGCTGAAGCGGGTCGACTCCTTCGAGATCGTCGGTGAGCCCGACCGGCTCCGCTCCAACTTCATCAACGGGATCAAGCACCTGCCGGTTCGCGTCGCCGTCTAGCCCTTGAGACCGTTCTACACCCGGATGGAGGCGCGGTCTCCGGACGAGCAACATCGGGCGTCGACTCCTCTCGAGCTTCTTTTCGACCTGGTTTTCGTGGTGGCCGTGGCCCGGGCCTCCTCCCAATTCCATCACGGCATCGCCGACGCCCACGTCGCCGATGCCTTGCTCGGCTACTCAATGGTCTTCTTCGGGATCTGGTGGGCTTGGATGAACTTCACCTGGTTCGCCTCTGCGTATGACACCGATGACATCGCATATCGGTTGGCGGTCTTCGTCCAACTCGTCGGCGCCCTGATCTTTGCCGCCGGGGTGACTGCCCTATTCCGGGGCGAGCTCTTGATCGGTGTCATCGGCTATGTCGTCATGCGACTCGCCCTCGTCGGCCAGTGGGTTCGGGCGGCCCGGGCCGATCCCGCGCGGCGCTCTGCCTGTCTCCGCTTCGCCTTCGGGGTGGCGAGCGTGCAGTTGGGTTGGATCGCCCTGCTGGCCCTGCCTCAGACCATGGTGACCACCGGCTTCCTGATCTTGGCGATCCTCGAGCTGACGGTGCCGATCTGGGCGGAGTGGGCTGCCCACACCCCCTGGCATCCGGACCACATCACCGAGCGCTACGGGCTGTTCACAATCATCGTGCTCGGCGAGTCGATCCTCGCCGGCTCGCTCGCCATCGAAGCTGCGGCCGAGGCCGGTCTTCTGAGCACGGAATTGGTGTCCACCGTTGTCGGCGGGTTGCTGATCGTGCTCGCCATGTGGTGGCTGTACTTCGAGCGGCCCTTCGAATGGCGGCTGCAGTCGTTTTCGCATGCGTTCATCTGGGGATACGGCCATCTGCCGATCTGGGCGGCTGCCGCTGCGGTCGGAGCCGGGCTGTCGGTTGCGATCGATGAGGTCATCGGTGAGACCACGATCGGGGCGGTCGGCGCCGGGGCCGCGGTGGCGATCCCGGTCGCGATTTATCTGCTCGGTCTCTGGTTGCTTCATCTCCCGATGGCTCATGACGCCGCCAACAGGTATCTCGCTCCGGTGACCGTGGTCCTGATCCTGTTGACCCCGTGGACCGGTGAGGCTCCGCTGCTGACCGGTTTGGCCTTGGTGGCGTTGCTCGCCTTTAAGCGCCTAATCAGCCAACGAGTGTCTTCTCGATGATGTCGATGGCGTGATCGACGTGGTCGCTGGTCGTCCTCCGGTTGAGGATGGCGAATCGGAGCACGAAGCGACCGCCGACCACAGTGGGTGACACGTGCACCACCCGCTCCCTGTTGATCGCGTCCATCGCGGTCCGCCCCTGGTCGTCGTCACGGAACCGGAAGGCAACGATCGAGAGGTCGGGGCGCCACGGGGCGTCGACGCCCTCGATGCCGGAGAGGCGGTCGTACGCCGACTCCGCGAGGTCGAGGGTTTCGTCGAGAGCCTCCCGAAATGGGGCAACCCCATGGAGGTGGAGCGGCAGCCAAACCTGGAGGCCACGGAACGGTCGTGACAATTCAGGGCCGAGAGCTGCGATGTCACGCAACCCGGAATGACTGTCCTCGGCGAGGAGGTATGCCCCGCGACCCTGGTTGGCGTCGATCAGATACGACTCGTCCTTGACCAGCAGGGCACCGTTACCGAAGGGGATGGAAAGACCTTTGTGGGGGTCGATGGAGATCGAGTCGGCCCGCTCGATGCCTCTGAGTCGAGCCCGGCCCCGGTCGGTGAGCTGGAAGAAGCCGCCGTACGCCCCATCGATGTGGAACCAGAGGTCGTGGGAGGCAGAGATCTCAGCGAGGTCGGTCAGAGGATCAACCGTGCCGGTGTCGGTTGTGCCTGCGGACCCCACCACCAGAAAAGGCAGGCGGCCCGCCTTGCGATCCTCCTCGATGGCCGAGACCAGGGCCTCTGGCTCGATGCGCAGATCGGCGTCCACGCTGACAGTGCGGATCTGGTCGTCGCGGAACCCGGCAAGACGAGCTGCCTTGGCCACCGAGTGATGGGTGTGCGAGGTGAGGTAGAGCACCCCGCTCGTCAGGTCGTCGCCCAGTTTGGAGGTGCGGGCGGCTACGATGGCGGTGAAGTTGGCCACCGAGCCACCGGAAAGCATGAGACCCGAGGC
>JALYNX010000169.1 GCA_030772935.1 Actinomycetota bacterium
CCGGGCGGGTGGCGTGGAAAGCTTCGACGCTGTCGACGACGAAGAGCGGGCCGAACGGGGCGTCGGGGTCGTTGGCGTCGAGCATCAGCTGCACATCGGTGCCCGGCAATGACAGCGCGACGGTCGCGTCGCCTTCACGCCACACCTCGCTGAAACCGAAGGCGTCGCGGTAGAGGGCGAGAGAAGCTTTCAGGTCGGAGGTTGGGACGAGTAGGAACTCGAGCTTCATGGTCATCCTTCGTCGTAACTGGATTATCGCTGAGCATAACGGCATTATGTTCGGATGCGCAACTGGATTCCGGTATCGACCTCCCCGAAGGGCAGGCTCGCGCTGGCGGCGGTCAAGGAGTTCGGTGCGCGGCCCTTCAGCGAGGTCACGGTTGGCGAGCTGGCGGTCGCCGCGAAGGTCACCACGGGTGCCCTCTACCACCACTTCGGCAGCAAACTCGGGCTGTACACGTTCGTCCGAGCCGATGTCGAACAACGGTTGTTGGACCGCATGGAGGGCGCCGTCGCTGCGGCCGGGGACGAGTCGGCCCGCTCAGCAGCCGTTAAGGGGGCGCTGCTCGTCGGACTGGATTTCGCGGTGCGTGAGGGGTTCCTGCGCATTCTGGGGGATCCGCCAGCGGGGGCGGAACACGACAGGTTGGCTGAGATGCTCAGTGCAAGCACCGCCCCGGCGTCCCCACTTCTCGGTCGAGTGCTCGCCGCAGCCTGGCGGGCGGCGTTGGCAGCCGTCGCCGAAGGTTCCGAGCCGGATCAGGCTCGCGCTGCGCTCCTCGCGGTTGAGCTCCAAATCCCGTCTGACCGCTGAACGCTGGTGCCCGGGGTGGGATTTGAACCCACACGAGCCGATTCGGCTCAAGGGGGTTTAAGCCCCTCGCGTCTGCATTCCGCCACCCGGGCTCGGGTGAATAGTCAGGGTAAAGCCAAGAGAGTCATGGCGACACCATCGAGGGTGTCATGCTCGGAGACCACTGCCAAGTCCGCCCCCAACGCGTCCATAACGCCTTCGGCGACCAGGATGCCACCCAGGATGACCGGGGCTCGCTTCGGGTCCAAACCTTGGAGATCCGCCGTTTCTTCGATGGTGAGCAGCGCCATGATGTCGACGATCCTCCCCACTTCGGCCCTGGTCACCTCGCGGCCATGTATCGGAGTGCCCTGGGGCAGGGCGCGGGCCACCGACGCCAGGCTGGTCCAGGTCCCGGCAACCCCGATCAACGTGTCGTACTCGGTGGTCGAGAGGGCCGCGAACTCTTGCCCGATCGTGGCCCGAGCGATGGCGACCTGCTCACGGGGCGCTGGTCGGTCTGGGATAGCCCGTTCGGTGATCCGCACCGAGCCGATGTCGATGGAGACGGCGCTCGCTTCGGTCACGAATTCGGTGCTCCCTCCCCCGATATCAGAGACGACCACCGCTCCCAGGCCCTCGAAGCCCTGGATTGCACCCTGGTACGCGAACCGGGCTTCATCCTCACCTGTGATCAGGGTGGGGCGGATCTCGATCATCTCCTCGACCCGATCGAAGAATGCCTCACGGTTGGCGGCGTCCCTGGAGGCCGAAGTGGCGATTGCCATGCGCTTGGAGACACCGGCCTCGTCCAACATCCGACCATATCGGTTCAGGACGACCAGCGTCTCCACCATCCGGGACTCCGAGAGGACTCCCGTGCTGTCCACCCTGCTGCCCAGTCCGGTGACCACCTCCAAACGCTCGATGTCTCTGATCCCGTCGGTGATCAGGAGCCGGATCGAGTTGGTCCCGATGTCGACCACACCGACACTCATGGGTTGCTCACCCACGAAGGGTTGATCTCATTGTCGAGCACACACGGCACCCGGCAATCGAGGGGCTCGATCCATGAGGCGACCAACTCTCCGACCGGGTTGTCGGCGCCCGATCGGGTGTGGGCATAGTGGGCATGCAGGCATTTCACCCCCAAGCTGGATCCGCCCACCCCTCCCGAGGGGGTCGGAGACGCCCCGTTCGGGACCAGGGCGTCACGTTGGGCGGCATAAGAATCATGTGCGGCCTCAAGTCTGCTCCCGAAATCGGGATCAGCCAACGCCTTTTGCTCCATCCGCTTCACCCCGCCCGCGCCCTCGAGACGACCGATCCGGGTCGCAGCCAAGGGGCAGGTCAGCCAGTACAGGGTGGGAAATGGCGTGCCGTCGTCGAGGATGGGGGGCACCTCGACCACCACCGGGAGATCGAGATGACATCGTGAGACGGTCTTCGAGTCGGCGCGCAGCGGTCGACCGATCTGGGCCTCGATGACCCCGCGGTCATCCAACCGAGTCACCCCGTGGAATCGAGATCGTCCCCGGTGAGGAAGTCCCAGACACGGTCGACCCAGGTCTTGTCAGGGAGCTCCGGGAGCTCGGACTCGACCGGCCGTGTTCTCTCCGCCCCCGGCGGATCCAGGACGACATAGGCAAGCTCACCCTCACGAACGTAACCCAACTTGTCGCGGGCAAGCCGTTCGATCTCCTCGGGTGTGTTCAGAGCGGCCACGTCCGCGGCCAGCACCTCGTTCTCGGCCTCGAGTGCAATGAGTTGATCCCGCGCCGTCTCAACCTGACGCCGGGAATCGAGGATCTGACGATAGGGCACCACCTGGGTGAGAAAGGCGGCGCCCATCAAGATGAACAGAAGTGTCACCAAAGCCACCCCGGAGCGGCTGCGCATCCTCACCGGGACCTACGGAACGTCGTCCAACCCGCGAATCTGGCCTCGACTCCAAGACCCTCCTCTATTCGCAGCAGCTGGTTGTACTTGGCAGTGCGCTCCCCACGCGCCGGGGCGCCCGACTTGATCTGGCCGGCGTTGGTGGCCACAGCGAGATGGGCGATGTAGCTGTCCTCGGTCTCACCGGACCGATGGCTCACCATCATCCCGTAGGACGCGTTCTTCGCCGTTCCCATCGTGTGCAACGTCTCCGAGACCGAGCCGATCTGATTCACCTTGATCAGGATGGCGTTGGCCGCGCCCTCTGCGATGCCTTTCCGCAAGAACTCCTCGTTCGTGACGAACAGGTCGTCGCCGACGAGCTGAACCCGGCGGCCGATCTGCTTGGTCAATTCCTTCCAGCCCTCCCAGTCGTCTTCGGCCATGCCGTCCTCTACCGAGACCAGCGGATAGCGCTCGACGAGATCGACCAGATAGGCAACCATCTCGTCTGAAGAGAGGTTGCGACCATCGAGCTCGTACATGCCCGAGCGGTGGATCTCGGTGGCGGCCACGTCGAGGGCGAGTGCGATCTCTTCGCCGAGCTTGTAACCGGCGACTTCGATCGCCTCCACTAGGAGCTCCAATGCCGACTCGTTGGTTGGCAGGTCGGGGGCAAACCCGCCTTCGTCACCGACGTTGGTGCCCAGACCACGGCCCCCTATGACCTTCTTCAGAGCCTGATAGACCTCGGTACCGGCCCGCAGGGCCTCAGAAAAGGAAGGAAGCCCACCGGGGACGACCATGAACTCCTGGATGTCCACTGAGTTGGCAGCGTGGGCTCCGCCGTTGAGGACGTTGAGACAAGGGACCGGAAGGGTTCTCGCCGCCGGGCCCCCGAGGTATCGATAGAGAGGCAGGCCGAGGGTAGCGGCTGCGGCCCGCGACACCGCCATAGAGATGGCAAGGATGGAGTTGGCGCCAAGGCTCGCCTTGTTCGGAGTGGCATCGAGGTCGAGCATCACCTGGTCGATGTGCTCCTGACGGGTGGCATCGACCCCGATCAGCGCTGGGGCAAGGACTTCGTGGATATTGGCGACGGCCCTGGTGACGCCTTTGCCACCCCATCGGTCACCGCCGTCACGGAGTTCGACCGCTTCCATGGCACCAGTCGAAGCGCCTGAGGGGACGATGGCTCTGCCGAAGCCGCCACCAGCAGTAAGGACCTCGGCCTCCACGGTTGGATTACCGCGGGAGTCGAGGACCTGACGGGCGTGTATCCGCTCGATGGTGGTCTTGCTCATGGGTGGGGTGGAGGACGGGGGCCGGCCGCGCCAAGCTACCACCGACCTGGTTTTGTTCTGGTGACCCTGGGGATCAGCCCATATCCTTGGCCCGATCCCATCGCTGGTTGAGACCTTCGAGATCGAGACCCTCGAGTGATCCCTCGGACTCCATGCGACGGAATCTGGCCTCGAACCGATCGGTCGCCTGACCGAGGGCGATCTCGGGGTCGAGCCCGAGATGGCGGGCCAGGTTGACCACCGAGAACAGGACATCACCGAGCTCTTCCCGGGCATGAGCCGGGTCGGTCAGGACCTCCTCCAACTCCCCCAGCTCCTCACGAATTCTGGGGAGCACCTCGGCTGCCTCCTCCCAATCGAACCCGACCTTGGCCGCCCGGTTCTGGATCTTGGAGGCTCGATGCAGGGCGGGCACCCCCGATGGAACCCCGTCGAGAGCGGACTCCGGTGCCGAGCCCCGCTCCTCCTCCTTGATCCGGTCCCAATTGGATTTCACCTCGGCAGCCGAACCGACCTCGACCTCCCCGAAAACGTGGGGATGACGACGCACCAGCTTCTGACGCATCACCTCGGCGATGTCATCGATGTCGAAGGCACCGGCCTGACGGGCGATGACGGCATGGAACAGGACCTGAAGCAGGACGTCTCCCAATTCGTCCTCGACCCGGGCGTAGGCGACCCAGTCCGGCTCGCCCTCCGGTAGCCGACCTACTGCCTCGATCAACTCGTAGGACTCCTCGACGAGGTTCTTCATCAAGCTCTGATGGGTCTGCTCCCGATCCCAGGGACACTCTTCCCGAAGTCGCATCATCGTGTGCACCGCTCCGATCAGCCCACCCGGCTCGGCATCGATGAACATCGAGGTCCGGAATCCCGCCAACGAAGAGTCGACCTCAGAAGGAGTCGTCTCGGCAGCGACGGCGTCGGTGGAGCCCAAGCCGGTGAACACCCGGACACGAGTCCCTTCGGGCATTACCCGGTCCAGCCGCGCCGCAACTTCCGCCAAGATCTCGGGGCGATCGAGATGGGCGATGATCGTGGGCTTGTCCAACACCAGGGGCTCAGGTAGCTGGTGCCCGTTGAGTATCTGCAAACCACGATCCAGCGGGTCGTAGCCGACCTCGGCCAGGATCGCGTCGACGAAGGACTCGGCAGGGATCAACTCGATGTCGGCACCCGAGTCGATGAGGTGTCGGACCGCGAACTCACCCACCATTGGGCTCCCCGGCACCGCATAGACGATCGAAGCGTCGCCGGCCGCGGTCAATACTCGTTGCGCGATCGCCCGATAGACATCGTCAAAGACCTCGGCGGACTCGTAGAGGTCGTCACAGAAAGTCACTTCTCGCAGCAGGGCGAGTTGCTCGGCCGCAGGGTGATGCCGGGTGCGCACGATCAGCTCATGCCCGGGGTCAAGGAGGATGTCGCGAACCGGGCCCGGGATCCGGTCGAGATCGCCGGGACCGAGACCGGTTACAACGATCACTCGGCGGGTGGTACCACCTCGGGTGTTGGCTCTGACTGCCAAGTGCCGAACTTCTCGTTCACCTCGACCTCAGCCGCTGCAGCCGTCGAAAGGAACCAGTCCTGCGACGCTTGCTGGGCCGCCTGTGAGCCGAGGCTGGTGATGGCCTCTTCCTCGGTCGGGAGCTCGTCCTCACGCAACAGGATCACATGGAAGCCAAACTCCGACTGCACCGGAGCTGTTGGCACCCCGACCTCAGCGGTCGAGATCGCATCGGAGAATTCGGGCACGTACCCGGCCGGGTCGGCACATCCGAGATCTCCTCCCGACGCCGCACTCCCGTCGGTCGAGACCTCGATGGCAACGTCGGCGAACGGCTCGCCGGCCTCGAGCCTGGTCACCACGTCCTGAGCCTCGGCCTCGGTCTCCACGAGGATGTGTGATGCGCACACCATCACCCCCGCCTCTACGAAGAAGGCATCGATTTCCTCCTGGGTGGGGGCGGCAGCGCTTCCCTGCATTTCCTCGAGGATGGCTGCCTCAATCAGCGTTTGATGCGCAACTTGGAGCAGAAGCTGTTCTGTCACTTCGTTGGTTTCGAGGAACTCCTCACGGGTCTGGCCTTCCGCCAACTGGAGGGCAACGATCTCATCCGCCTTGGTGGCGATCTCCTCCTCGGTGAAGCTGATCCCGAAATCTGCATCTGCCTGACGGTTGAAGATGCCGAGGACGATGTTGAATGTGAGGAAGTTGGCGAACTCCTCCTTGGGGATTGCGGCGTCCTCGGCCTTGTTGACGAGGGCTTCGACGTCACCAACGGTTACGTCGACACCGTCGACCGTCGCCGCGACTTCGCTGCTGCCCCCGCACGCCGCCAAGACGAGGGCGCACAAGACCAGGACGGCTGAGAGTCTTTTCAAGAGAGATCCTTTGAGGAGTGGGCGGAAAGAGTCTTCGGGATGGTAGAGGTTTCACGCCCCTAGAGGCACCTCACCACAGACTACGAATCCCCCTCCGGCCACATTTGGGCGATGAACTTGGACAGGCCCGGGACCAGGGGCATAGGCGCCGGGATGAAGACGATCCCCTCCGAGGCTCGGAGCACAGCTCGGGGCTGCAGACGCTTGAGCCGGACTTCCTGGGACGGTTTGAGATCCACCGGGCCCATCCGGATCTCATGGCGGAGCTTCACCATCTCTTCCAGCCCGACTCTCAGGGCGTCCACACGCAACCGCGCCAGTTCCACCAGGGCCAAGGCGGCGGGAGGAAGCGAGCCGAAGCGATCCTCCCATTCAGCGGCGACGTCGTCCACCTCGGGGTGGGTCGAGGTCCCCGCCAGGCGTCGATAGGCCTCGAGACGAAGCTCCTGTTCGGGGATATAGACGTCCGGAAGGTGGGCGTCGACCGGGAGGTCGATTCGAACCTCGGTTTGTGGCTCGATGGGGACCGATCTCCCCTCCAACTCCGAAACGGCATCAGCGACCAATTCGGCATACAACTCGAACCCCACCGCCGCGATGTGCCCGCTCTGGACTTCACCGAGAATCGACCCGGCCCCCCTGATCTCTAGGTCCCTGAGCGCCAGTTGAAACCCGGATCCCAGCTCGGTCGCCTCCCCGATTGCCTCGAGACGACGATGAGCCTCTTCGGTGAGGCTGCGATCACGAGGATGGAAGAGATAGGCGTATGCCCGCTGGCTGGAGCGTCCCACCCGACCCCGAAGCTGGTAGAGCTGTGCCAGGCCCAGGAGGTCGGCGCGCTCGACGATGAGAGTGTTCACCTGGGGCAGGTCGAGACCTGATTCGATGATGGTGGTCGCCACCATGACGTCGTATTCGCGATTCCAGAAGTCGATCATGACCTGTTCCAGCTGCCCCTCCGACATCTGGCCATGAGCCACGACGTAACGGGCGTCAGGGACGAGTTCACCCAGGTGAGCCACCGCTCGCTGGATCGACTGCACGCGATTGTGCACATAGAACACCTGCCCCTCACGGAGCAGCTCGCGGCGGATCGCCGCCGAAACTGCTTGATCGTCGGTAGGGCCCACATAGGTGAGGATCGGGTGACGATCCTCAGGCGCGGTCCTGATGTGAGAGACATCGCGGATCCCGGTGAGAGCCATCTCCAGTGTCCGCGGGATCGGGGTTGCGGTGAGGGTCAGGACGTCGACCCCGACCTTCAGCTCCTTGAGGGCGTCCTTGGCCGTCACCCCGAAACGCTGCTCCTCGTCGATCACCAGCAGACCCAGCCCCTTGAACCGGATGTCATCGGAAAGGAGCCGATGAGTCCCGATCACCACGTCGACCTCACCCGTGGCAAGCGCGGCCACCACGCGGTCTTGTTGTCGCGGGGTCAGAAAGCGGGAGAGGGCCTCGACCCGCACCGGGTAGGGGGCAAACCGCTCCGAGAAGGTCTGATGGTGCTGTTGCACCAACAATGTCGTCGGGCACAGCACCGCAACCTGCTTGCCCGACTCGATCGCCTTGAAGGTGGCACGGATCGCAACCTCGGTCTTGCCGAAACCGACATCGCCAAAAACCAGGCGGTCCATTGGCTTGTCGTTTTGCATGTCGGCCTTGACCTCGACAATGGCTCGGAGCTGGTCAGGCGTCTCTTCGAAGGGGAACGCCCCCTCCATTTCGTTCTGCCAAGGGGAGTCCGGGGCATAGGCGTGGCCCACGGCCGCGGCGCGCAAACGATGGAGCTCGACGACGCGCTGCGCCACCGCGGCCACGGCCTTCCTCACCCGGGCCGTTTGGTCTGACCAGTCCTTGCCCCCCATTCGGGAGATCCGTGGTGTTTCGCCGCCGGTGTATCTGGTGACTGCTGCCAACTGATCGACGGGCACATAGAGACGGTCGGCACCGGCATAAACGATGATCAGGTAGTCGCGCTCCACCCCGACCATCGTCCTCGACACCAGGCCCTCGAACCTCCCGATCCCGTGTTGGTGATGGACCACGTAATCACCTTCGGCCAGATCGCGGTACTGGTGGGTCAGGGCGGCCCGACTCCGGCCCGCCTTGCGATGGGCCCGGCGGCGACCGGCGATCTCCTGCTCCCCGAGGACCGCCACCCCAAGACCGGGCGCCACGAATCCACGATGGATCCCCACCGGCACGATCGCCGGCCGCGGGTTCAGGAGAGAGTCGACACGATCGAGAGCCAACCCGTTCTCGGCCAAAGCCTTGGCTACCCGGTCGGCGGCGGCCACTCCGTCCATCGCCACCACGGTTGTGACCCCCCGCTCCAACAGTCGCGCCAATCCCCGGGACACCGCCTCGGGGTCGCCTGGGGTTGCGTCGAGGCCTCGCACCTCCAGCACCGGGTCGGACGGGCCCGCCGGCGCCGCCGGAATCCGGAGATGGTTCCGACGATCGAGTCTCTCCTCTAGATCGAGGAACAGGGCAGGGTGAGCGCCCGCAGCAGGAGCCTGCTCTCCCCAGGTGGGGGCGAGAGCCTTCGCGAGCTCGGCTTCTTCCTTGATCAACTCACGGGCTCGGTCGAGCGCTCGGGCCGGCTCGATGACGAGGAGCCGGGATTCGACGGGTGCGGCATCGATCAAAGACACCGGATCGGCGAGCCAGGGCAGCCACGACTCGATGCCGGGGAAGAGCTGACCCTGGATGACGCGATCCCATGTCGACGCCGCCCATGCCTCGGTGGCGATGAGCTCGGAAGCGCGGTCGATTAGGACCTCGTCCGGTCGAACTTCCCGGGCCGGGTAGGCGACCAGCTGGTCGACCGACTCCTCGGAGCGCTGCGTAGCCACGGAGATGACCCGTATGTCTTCGACGGTGTCGCCAAAGAAATCGAGGCGAACCGGCTCTTCGGCCTGGGCAGGGAACACGTCGACGATCCCGCCCCGGACCGCGAACTCGCCTCTTCCCTCGACCCGATCGGTCCGCGAATAGCCGAGATCGGCCAACGTGCGCACCAGATCGTCGATGGCGGCCTCATCACCGCGAGCCAGCAACAGAGGCTCAGGACTCGATGGGCTGAGGCGCTGAATTGCACTGCGAATGCTGGCGACGACGACCGCAGGGCCACCACCCATGTCAAGACGGTGCCGGGCTGCCGCCCGACGGGCCATGGTGGCGATGTTGGGCGAGACATGCTCGAAGGGCAGAGTCTCCCATGCCGGGGCCAGCGTGACATCGTCGAGAAACAGCGCAATGTCATCCGCCAGCTCCTCGGCATCACGCTCTCCAGGGACAACAACCAGCAGCATCTCGCCGAGTTGGTCGGCAAGCCCGGCGAGTGCGAAGGCTCTGCCCCCCGCCGACACCGCCCAAGAGCCCCCCAGGTCAGGGAGGGATGCGGAGCGCCAAGCGGAGAGGAGGGGTGCGAGCGGTGCTGGCATCGAGCCGGTCGATGCTACAGCCGGGTCTGGAGTAGGCCCTGGGCGTGGAACCAGTCGATCGTGCGTCGCACGGTGTCCTCAATCGGGGTGTAGGCCACACCCAGTTCCCGCACCGCCTTGGTGCCGTCGTAGAAGTGCCCATGTCGCAACACCCGGACCATTTCCCGGCAAACCGGGGGCTGGCGTCTCAAGAGGCGCCCACCCCACTCGACAGCCCCTGCCAGTGCGGAGACGACCGAGCCCGGCACAAACCGGGGGCGCAGGGACAGACCGCCGACCCTGGTCAGCACTTCCAGAGCCTCGTCCATGGTCAACGAAACCCCGCTCAGCAGATAGCGCTCCCCGGGCTCCCCCACATCCGCGGCCAGGAGATGGCCTCGGGCGCAGTCGTCGATGTCGACGATCGAGATCGTGGTCTGGACCAGAAACGGCAGCTTGCCCCTCATCACGTCGAGGATCAGCTTGCCTGTTCCCGAAGCCCGACCCGGGCCTTGCACCGAGGACGGGTTGACACAGATCACCTCGAGCCCTGGCGTCTCCTCGAGCACCAATTGCTCCGAGACGTGCTTCGTGCGCTCATAGCGCGACAGGTAGAAGCCACGATGCGGGCTGGTCTCAGAGCCGATAGTGCCTCTTTCCTCACCGATGGCGACCGCCGACGAGGTGTGGATCAGCCGACTGACACCCGCCGCCCGACAGGCGTCGCGCACGTTGGAGGTGCCGACGATGTTCACCCGATCCATCCATGCCGGGTCCGTCCGGCACATCTCGTTGAGCCCGGCGATGTGAAACACCCGCTCCGCCCCCGAAACCAGCCCTTCCAGACTCTCGGGGTCGAGGACATCACCGGGTACCGGGGTCGCCCCCAGGACTGCGATCCTGGCTGACGCTTCGGGGCTTCGGGCCAGGCCCTGGACCTGATGGCCGGCCTCGACCAGGTGCCTGACCACTGCGGCTCCCACCACCCCGGAGCCGCCGGTGACGGCGACCTTCACCGCCGGGTGCCGGCAGGCTCAGAACGCACGGTGTGCCAGAAAGCCGTCGTGTACCCCCAGGCCGAGCCGATGGTTGCGATCACGGCGAGCAACATGACCCACTGGTCCAGATACCACGGGCCCCACGGCTCCGCGAGCCTGAAGAACGCCAGGAA
>JALYNX010000170.1 GCA_030772935.1 Actinomycetota bacterium
TGCATCAGTTCCCCCAACTCGTCTTCGCCAAAGACGGGATTCCTCTCGATCATCCATATTGGGCAGACACGGTGGCCATAGCCCCCGGGGAGCGATACTCGGTGCTGTTCCTGCTCGAAAGCCCCGGTGTATGGGTCTGGCATTGCCACATTCTCAATCACGTCGAGAGCGAAACCGGGATGTTCGGCATGGTCACTGCCTGGATCGTCGAAGAGTGATCGCTACCTTGCGGCAACAATGTTCAGCCATATCCATCCGGACGCCGGCCCTGTTGACGATCTTCTAGGCCTAGTCCTAGGGTCGAAACGGGTGGTTCCAGGCCGACCGTGGGTGCTGCTCGACATGGTCGCGTCGCTCGACGGGGCCACGACCGTCGAAGGGCGGTCTTCCGGCCTGGGAGACGACGACGACATCGCGATGTTCAAGGCACTCCGCGCCGTGCCCGATGTGATCCTGGTCGGCGCCGGCACCGCTCGCGCCGAGGACTACGGACCGGTGCGTTTGGACGAGGCATCGCGGGAGCGTCGACGAGCGCTTGGCAAGGAAGACCTTCCCAGGCTCGCCGTGGTGACTGGACGTCTCGACCTCGACCCTGACGCACGTCTCTTTTCGAACCCCGAGAACCCGACCATCGTGATCACCGGGCCGGCGGCGGACCCTGACCGCAGACTGGCGATGGAAGCGGTGGCAGAGTTGGTTGTGCTCGACGACCTGAATGTCGAGGCCGTGGTTGCCTTTTTGGGACGAGCCGAGGTGATCCTCTGCGAAGGTGGGCCCGGAATCAACTCACAGTTGGCAGCCGCCGGGTTGATCGATGAGGTGAATCTCACCGTGGCGCCCTTGATGGTGGGCGGGGTGTCGAAGCGAATCGTCGAAGGAGTCCCCGTCGATCCACTGATTGACATGGATCTCGATCGGATCCTCAGTGGCGACCGTTCGTTGTTCTTCCGCTACCTGAGGAGCGTCGAGCTCGGGTAGCGAGATGTTTGGTCGTGGCGGGCTGTCTGGCTCGGCGCAGCTCGGTAACGTTCACCTGATGGGAAAACACGCCGAACTCCATGAGAGGCACGTCAAGGTACTGCCGGGCTGGGCGCCGCTCTACTACGAGCAGCCGATCTCGATAGTGGATGGGGATGGCCGCCATGTCGTCGACGCCGAGGGCAATCGATACCTCGATTTCTTCGGCGGCATCCTGGTCACGATGACCGGGTACCGCGTTCCCGAGGTGATCGAGGCCGTCAAGCGACAGGCCGATCGAATGCTTCACACTTCGACGTTGTACCTGATCGAATCCCAGATCGAGCTTGCGGAGAAGGTGGTCGAGCTTTCGGGAATTCCGGACGCCAAGGTGTTCTTCACCAACTCGGGAACCGAGGCCAACGACGCCGCGTTGATGCTGGCCACCACCTACCGCAAGTCGAATCAGGTTCTGGCGATACGTGGCAGCTATCACGGGAAGTCACATTCGACGATCGCCATCACCGGCCAGAAAGCCTGGTCGGGAACCAGCTTCTCCCCATTCCAGGTGACCTACGTCCATGGCGGCTACAAGTTGCGCAGTCCGTTCGGCCATCTCTCTGATGGGGATTTCATCGCGGCGTGTGTGGCCGATCTCGAGGATCTTCTGCGGGTGGCCAGTGCCGGAGAGCCGGCGGCGATGATCGCCGAGCCGATTCAGGGGGTTGGCGGATTCGTTACCCCGCCGGACGGCTTCTTCGGCGCCATGAAGGAGGTGCTCGATGCCCATGGGATCCTCTTCATCTCCGATGAGGTGCAAACCGGGTGGGGGCGGACCGGTGAGCACTTCTGGGGCTATCAGGCTCATGGGATAACACCCGACCTGTTGACATTCGCCAAGGGCCTCGGCAACGGCCTGAGCATTGGCGGGGTGGTGGCTCCGGCCGAGATCATGGAGGCCTATCCCGCCCTCGGGATCTCGACCTTCGGCGGGAACCCGCTGGCGACCGCAGGAGCGCTGGCCAACCTCGAGGTCATTCTCGATCAGGACCTGCAGACCAACGCATTGAAGGTGGGCAACCGTTTGATGCAGAACCTCATCCCCCTCTCCGAGGAGTTGGAGTTGATCGGGGAGGTGCGGGGCAAGGGGCTGATGATCGGTCTCGAGCTGGTGGGGCCTGGTGGGGAGCCGGCTCCGGAGAAGGCGGCGGCCGCCCTGGAAGCGGCTCGGGAAGAAGGTCTGTTGATTGGCAAGGGCGGCCTTTACGGAAACTCGCTCCGGCTGGCACCGGCGCTTTCAATCACCGAAGAGGAAGCAGACGAGGGGTTCGCCAGGCTGGAACGAGCCCTGCGCCGGATATAGGTCCCAAGTCACAGGTCCCAAGTCACAAACTTCTGGCCTAAGACCTGAGACCTGAGACCTGAGACGGGCTTTGCTCCTCAGAGCAACGCCTGGAGGTCTATGTCGCAGCTGGGGTGCCGTAGTTTGGCCAATCCCCGGGCCTCGATCTGACGGACGCGTTCCCGGGTCGAGTTGATCACCTTGCCCACATCGGACAAGGTCCAGGGTTCGTCGCCGTCGAGCCCGAAACGCAACCAAAGCACTTGCTGCTCCTCGAGGTCGAGGATTTGAAGGGCTTTGATGAGACGCTCCCGGCGCCAGGCCGACGCCGCGCGATCCTCGGGATTGGCCGCTCCGGTGTCCTCGACGAAGTCTTGCAGCGACGCGTCTCCGTCTTCACCGACTGGCCGGTCGAGAGAAACCGTCTCTGCCGGCGCTTCGAGGGCAGCGAGGACTCTCTCGGTATCGAGCCCCGAAGCCTCCGAGATCTCCTCGAGGGTGGGCGCCCGGTGGTACTTGTCGTGCAGACTTTGCTTGGTGTCCTGAACGGTGCGGACCACGTCGACCATGTGCACCGGGAGCCGGATGGTGCGACCGTTGTTACCCAGTCCTCTGGTGATCGCCTGACGTATCCACCAAGTGGCGTAGGTGGAAAACTTGAAGCCTTTGCGCCAGTCGAACTTTTCCACAGCTCGTATCAGCCCCAGATTCCCCTCCTGGATGAGATCGAGGAGGTCGAGGCCGCGACCGGTGTAGCGCTTGGCAATCGAGATGACCAGCCGCAGGTTGGAGCGGATGAACGACATCTTGGCCTCTTCGCCTTCGGCGATGAGACGCATCAGTTTTGGTCGTTCCGAAGGTTGGAAATCGCCAGATTCGAGCAGGGACTTTGCCTTTTTGCCACGCTCCATGGCACGGGCGAGATGGACCTCGTCTTCAGCGGTCAGGAGGAGGTGTGCAGAGACCTCATCCAGGTATAGACCGACCGTGTCCCCGGGACCTGAGCCCCGTTCCGGTCTCGCATCACTGGCCCTGATGGGCTTCCCCAATCTGACCTCCTCAACAGCCCCTGTTGAAAACTAACCCTCCTGGTTGAATCTGGCAAACCAAAATCGCGGGTTACCGATTTCCCCTGGGTAACCTCCCTTTCTTAGTGTCGCGCCGAACCCAGTTCCGCTTGCTGGTGGCGTTCACCATCGTTTGGGCAGTGTGGGCTGGATGGTCATTGCTCGGTCGGGCAACTCCTTACACGTTGCGCGTGCTCGACGATTCCGGTGCACCGGTGGCCTCGGCGTTCGTCGACGAGGGCGGAGGTCAGGTCGGCACCAGCTCAGAGGGCGGCTTGATCGAAATGGAGTGGTCTTCGCAGACCGTTCTCGAGGTGAGCGCTCCCGGTCACGTCCCGCTCCGACTCCCGATAGCAGAGCGCCCAGAGGGGACCGTCGACGCCATTCTCAAGGCCCGGATCCTCAGGGGGAAGGTCATCGACGGTGCGGGAGTCCCCGTGGAATCGGCCCATGTGATCGCCGGCCCGGCAAGCGGTGTCAGTGACGATGAGGGACAATTCACGATCCGCGGTGCCGAACCGGGGACAATTCAAGTCTCGCGCCCGGCTTGGATCGACACCACTTTCGTTTGGGATGGCGGGCCCGGTGAGACGAGTGTCGAGCTCTTGCCCTTCGCCGCCCGCGCCGTGCACATCAGCGGAGAGGCCGCCGCCGACAACCTCGACACCTACATCCAGATGGCGGAGACAACAGAGCTCAATGCCCTGATGCTCGACCTCAAGGACGAAACGGGTCTTGTCTTGTACAACAGTCAGGATCCAGTGGCTGACGAGGTCGGGGCCATCAGGAACCTGTACGACCTGACCGAGGTGTCGAGAAGGGCCGAAGAGGCAGGTCTCTACCTCATAGGCCGTCTCGTCATTTTCAACGACCCGACGGCGGCGATCAGAAAGCCCGAGATGGCGGTGTGGGATTCGGCGACCGAGGCCCCTTTCGAGTCGCGGGGCCAGTATTTCCTGGATCCGACTGATCTCGACGCCCGCGCCTACGCGTTGTCGCTTGCTGAGGAATCGTGCGCGATGGGAGTGGACGAGATCCAGTTCGACTATGTCCGTTTCCCCGACCAGCGATCGGATACCACCGTCTTCGACGGCGGCAGCACCCAAGACGTCAGGATCGACACCATCATCTCCTTTTTCCATGAGGCGACCGCCTTGCTTCACCCAATGGGTTGTGCAGTCGGGGCCGATGTCTTCGGGTTCACAACGAGGGCCGAGGACGACGGGGGCATCGGGCAGCGTTGGCCGGATGTGACTCAGATCGTCGACGTGGTCTCGCCGATGGTCTACCCGTCGCATTACGACGCCGGTTGGTACGGATTCGACAATCCGAACGACCATCCGGGGCCGATGGTCTCCAACGCATTGGAGGATGGTCTGGGACGGCTGGCTCGCAATGTCGTGGTCCGTCCCTGGCTGCAAGACTTTGGATACACCCAGGATCAGGTGAGGGCGCAGATCGACTCGGCAGAGTTGTACGGGTTGGGGTGGATGCTGTGGAACGCGGAGTCGAACGTCACCACGGGGGCTCTGGGACCCGCGGAGTAATTGGCACTAGCGCCATAGGTGAAATACGATCCGCAGGGTCCCACCCGGAGAGGTCTTTGCCCTCGTTCGACTCCGAGAACCTCGAAAAGCTGATCGCCGTCGCCCCAACTTGGAGGCGGGAGCAGATGCTGGCCGCCCACCTGGTGTTCGAGTCTCTCGAGGAGCCGACAGGCGCCGAGGAAGATTGGCGTTACGTCCAGTTCGACACCCCTTTTTCCAGCCTGGCTGCGGTCGGGGAGCCGGGTGCCCCGTTGGGCGCCAGCCCATTTCTCAGCTCGGTTGGCCAAAACTCGGGTCGAGCTCTCATCGTCGACGGCGCGGTCCTCGCCGCGACGTCGTCTGGAGACATCGTGAAGCGGTTCGGTGAGTTGGATGAGGCCCCCCACTCGAGGGATCTCGTGCCAGTCGATCACAACAAGCTGGCCGCGGCACATGCCGCCTTCGCCACGGATGGGATCCTCATCGATGTCCCCAAGGGAACGGTGATGACCGACCCATTGATCGTCGAAATCCAGGGGGTGACCGCGGAGTCCGCCTCATTTCCCCATGTCGTGGTCCGGGTAGGAGAGAACGCCGAGGCCAGCGTGTTGGTGGTCTACCGCTCAGCTGACGGCGCCAGGCTGCTCATGGTCCCCGAAATCGACCTCGATGTGGCCGCCGGCGGACGGCTCCGGTACCTGGCGGTACAAGGATTGGATCATGCAGCCACCTCAGTCGTCCACCAACGGGTGACTCTGGGCCGTGACGCCACAGCCCGAATCGGGGAAGTAGGTCTCGGTGCCAAACTGGGCAGGCTCGATCTCGGGGTGAGGTTGACCGGAGACGGTTCCTCCTCGGAAGTGGTGGGTCTCTATTTCGGTGAGGGGGAGCAGACACTCGACTACCGGATGGTCATAACCCACGAGGGAAAGAGCACAACATCGGATGTGTTTCTCAAGGGCGCGGTCGAAGACGACGCCCAGAGCGTCTTCACCGGCCTGTTGCGCATCGAGAAGGACGCCAGGGGCACCTCGACGTTCGAGACCAACCGAAACCTGGTGCTCTCCGAGAATGCGAAGGCACAGTCGGTGCCCAACCTCGAGATCCTCTGCGATGACGTGGTCTGCGGCCATGGATCTTCGGTTGGCCCGCTCGAGCAAGAGCATCTCTATTACCTCCAAAGCCGGGGCCTCACCCGGGTGCGCGCCGAGCGTTTGCTGATCAGGGGGTTTTTCCAGGAAGTGATCGACCGGCTTCCCATCGAGGCCGTTGGAGCCCCGGTATCCGAGGAGGTCTTCCGCAGATTCGTGTCCGCCCAAGAAGAAGGTCGGGTGGCATGAGGGTGGAGTTGGGAGCGCTCGAATCCCTTCCCCGAGATCGAGGAATATTGGTCACGGTCGGCGATACCAGGGTCGCTGTGTTCCGGGTGGCCGACGAGGTGCTTGCCGTCGGAGATCGCTGCTCACACGCCGAAGCCTCCTTGGCGGAGGGCGAGGTCTACGGCACGGATGTCGAGTGCCCCCGTCACGGGTCCGAGTTCGACCTCCGGACCGGAGCGGCTTTGTCGTTGCCCGCCACACAGCCGGTTCCGGTCTATGAGGTCACCATCGAGGACGGGAACGTCTATCTGGTCCTGGAGGACTCATGAGCACGGCGTTGCGAATCAAGGGCCTGTCGGCAGCGGTCGCCGGAAAGCAGATCCTCGAGGATCTGGATCTCGAAGTCCCCTACGGGGAGATCCACGCAATCATGGGTCCCAACGGCTCCGGGAAGTCGACCCTGTGCCATGTGTTGACGGGCAAGGCTGAATACGAGGTGGGGGGCTCGGCGACTCTCGACGATGTCGACCTTTTCTCCCTGACTGTCGACGAGCGCTCGCGACTCGGTCTTCTTCAGAGCTTCCAGTATCCGACCGAGGTTCCTGGCGTCCGATTGCGGGAGTTTCTGCTCGAGGCTTCCGATGAGCGAGGGGTCGAGCCCCAGGAGGCCGCGAGGCGAATCGAGGAAGAGGCTGAGCGATTCGACACGACCCGGTTCCTCGACCGGTCGCTCAACAACGATCTGTCGGGTGGGGAGAAGAAGCGCTCCGAGATCTTTCAGATGGCGGTGCTCCGCCCCAAGGTCGCCCTTCTCGACGAGATCGACTCGGGTCTGGATATCGATGCAGTGAGGCAGGTATCCGAAGCGGTCGAGGGAATGCGTTCTCCCGACTTGGGGGTGGTGATGATCACCCACTACAGCCGGATCCTGCGCTACCTGATGCCCGATCGGATCCACGTCATGATCGACGGCCGAATCGTCGCCTCCGGCGGGGCCGAACTGGCGGGGGAGCTCGACAGCGGTGGCTACGAGTCGGTGCGGAATCGCCTCGGGATTCAGCGTGCTGCCGGCGAACCGGTGCGCAAGGCCGCCGACTTCTTCACCGACACCCCGTTCGACGTCTGAACTGTCATGGCCGACCGGTCAACCAACGAGAGTTGGCTCTCTGCCCTCACCAACCTTCCAACTGCATCGGGGCTTGAAGATGCTGTCATCGCCTGGGCAGGAACCTGGGCACATCGACGTTTGGATCTGAAGGTCACCACCGACAGTGGGGGGAACCTCTTGATCACCCAGAAGGGCCGATGGAGCAAGCCGGCGGTGGTCGCCGTGGCCCACATGGACCATCCGGCGTTTGTCGTGACTTCGGTGGAAGGACGCGACGTCTCCTACGAGTTTCGCGGTGGGGTCCGACCCGAGTACTTCGAGGGGGCGGAGGTCGAGTTCGTGACTGCCGGATCAGGCGTCCGAGGAAAGGTCATCAGCCACGAGCCGAAAACAGGCATCGGCCTCATCGGCTTGACCGGCCCTCGCGTGGTGGGGGCGGGCGACATCGCCCGCTGGTCCTTCCCAAAGCAACGGGCTAGAGCTGGGCTGTTCTCGGCTCCTGCCTGCGACGACCTCGCTGGCTGCGCCGCGGCGCTTGCCGCCCTCGATAGGGCGCGTGCGATTCCTGATCTCAGGCATTTCGGGGTGCTCCTCACCAGGGCGGAAGAGATCGGGTTCGTGGGGGCGATACACGCTGCCAAAGCGGGGACCGTCGCCCAGGATGCCCGACTTCTGTCCATTGAGGCTTCACGGGCGTCGACTCAGGCTCCGGTCGGGGGAGGCCCTGTCATCAGAGTGGGAGACGCCTCCACCGTGTTCGATCAGGAGATGACCAATCTGATCAGCTGGGCAGCCGCCGCACGTGGGCTGCCCCATCAGCGGCGGCTCATGGCGGGTGGCTCGTGTGAGGCGACTGCCTTCGGGGTGTACGGATATCGCGCCGCCGGCCTCTGCCTGCCCCTTGGCAACTATCACAACATGGGCAATTTGGACGAGGTCGAGGCCGGATCGGGGAAAGCCACCCCATTGCCGGAGGTAATCGACCTTGGCGACTTTCATGCCCTTGTCGATCTGTTGTTGTGGTCGGCGCAGGCTCTCGATGGTGATGGGGGCCTGGAACCCAGGCTCGATCGGCTCTATGACGATGCCCGGCACCTGCTGGAGCGGAGGCCGTTACCGTAAGGTCGGACGTTCGAGAGGGAGCCAGGACAGGCGTGGAACACAGGATCGAACATGACTCGATGGGTGAGGTCGAGGTCCCGCACGACGCCTATTACGGAGCCTCCACCCAGCGTGCGGTGGACAACTTTCCCATCTCCGGGCTTCGGTTCGGGCGTCGTTTCATATGGGCCCTCGGCCTGCTCAAAGGCTCGGCGGCGACGATCGCCACCCAACTCGGGCATATGGACGCCGAACGTGGTGCAGCGATTCGCAAGGCGGCCGACGAGGTCATGGAGGGGTCCCTGGATCAACAGTTCGTACTCGACATCTTCCAGACGGGTTCGGGGACTTCCACCAACACCAATGTCAACGAGGTCATCGCCGCCCGCGCCACCGAATTCCTGACGTCGGGGACAGACCCGGTTCACCCCAACGATCAGGTGAACTTCGGGCAATCGTCGAATGACGTGATCCCCACGGCGATTCACATCGCTTCGGTCGCTGCAATCCGAGAACAGCTGATCCCGGCCTTGGATCGCCTGGCCGCCGCCCTGCATGCCAAGGCCAAGGAATTCGCCGACGTGGTGAAGTCAGGCAGGACACACCTCATGGACGCCACCCCTGTCACCCTCGGTCAGGAGTTCGGGGGCTGGGCGACCCAGGTCGAGAAGGGCTCGGAGCGGCTGGCCAAGGTCCTCCCCGAGTTGGAGGAGCTGGCTCTGGGAGGCACTGCCGTAGGTACCGGGATCAATGCCCCTTCCGGGTTCGCCACGGCGGTGATCGCCCTGATCACTGATCGAACCGGGTACCCATTTCGCGAGGCTGACGATCATTTCGAGGCGCAAGGTGCCAAAGACGCGACCGTGATGGCCTCGGGTGCGCTGAAGACGGTCGCCGTGTCGCTCTTCAAGATCGCCAACGACATCCGGTTGCTTGGCTCTGGGCCCAGCTCGGGATTGGGCGAGATTCGAATCCCTGCGTTACAGCCGGGCTCTTCGATCATGCCGGGCAAGGTGAACCCGGTGATGTCCGAGATGGTCATGCAAGTGTCGGCTCAAGTGATCGGGAACGACGCCACCGTCACCTGGGGGGGTGCCAACGGGAACCTCGAGCTCAACCTGATGATGCCGGTGATCGCTCACAATCTGTTGGAGTCGATCGAGATCCTCGCCGCCGCAGCCGACACGTTCCGGTCCAAGTGTGTCGAAGGGATCGAGGCCGACCGGGAGCGGGCGCTGGCCCTGCTGGAGAGAAATGCAGTCATCGTCACCGCACTCAACCCGCACATCGGATACGACAACGGCGCCAGGATCGCCAAGGAGTCACTGGCCACTGGTCGCTCCATTCGTGATCTGGTGCTGGAGTCCGGCTTGATGACGGCCGAGGCGCTCGATAAGGCCCTCGATCCCAAGAAGCTTACCGAAGGCGGGATCGCCTGATCGATGCCGGCCGACTTTGGCCGAGACCAACCATCACTCCGAGTCGGGTGCAAGACGTGGGTAGTTGCACAGTCTCGGCCAAACAGACGCCGGTCGGCCGGTGCCGCCGCGCTCGCTCCGTCGGGGTTGTCCCCCTGCGCAGCGGGGGGACCGTCCGACCGTCGGTCGGGCGAGGGGGGCACTAGTTTTGCCGCAATGCCCGAGGAAAGTCTCTACTACGGCGACTATCTCCAGCTGGACAAGCTGCTTTCGGCCCAAGTGCTCCGGAGCGAGCGGGCAGGAAAGCCGGTGCACGACGAGATGCTCTTCGTCATCGTCCACCAGGCCTATGAACTGTGGTTCAAGCAGATCCTCTGGGAGATCGACGACCTGCTCCTCATCTTCGGAAGAGAGCTCGTAGACGAGCAGGACATGGGCACCGCAGTGAGCAGGCTGCAACGCATCGTCGAGATCCAAACGGTGCTGATCCAACAGGTGGCAGTGCTGGAGACGATGACACCGCTCGACTTCCTCGACTTCCGGGATCATCTCTTTCCCGCGTCTGGCTTCCAGTCGGTGCAGTTTCGGGTCGTCGAGAACAAGCTGGGCATGCGCCGGGAGGACCGGCTCCGGTTGGCCGGAGCCTCCTACACCGCCAGATTCACCGCCGCGGACCGAGAGGCTGTCGAGGCTGTCGAGGGTGAACCTTCGCTGTTCGATCTCGTCGAGCAATGGCTGGAGCGGACTCCCTTCCTGGAGAGTGGGGGCTTCCAGTTCCGGGAGGCCTTTCAGGAAGCGGTTCGCTCCCGGCTCGAGGCCGACCGTGAGGTGGTCGCCCGTAACCCAAATCTGACGCCGGAGGAACGCGATGTCCAACTCAAGGAATTCGTGGTCACGATGGAGCAGTACGAGGCGCTGTTCGACGAGGAGAAGCATGCCGAGCAGCAGAAGGCGGGTCGGAGACGTCTCAGCCACCGGGCCTTTCAGGCGGCGCTCTTCATCAATCTCTACCGCGACCAACCGGCGCTCCACGAGCCCTATCAAATCCTGGAACTGCTCATGGACATCGACGAAGGATTCACGGCGTGGCGGCATCGTCACGCCCAGATGGCGCTGAGGATGATCGGGCGCCGCATCGGGACCGGTGGATCGGCCGGAGCCAAATACCTGGAGAAGTCGGCGGAGCGAAGCCGAGTATTCGGAGACCTGTTCGATCTTTCGACCTTCCTGATCCCCCGCGACAGCCGGCCGCCGCTTCCTCGAGACATCGTGGAGGCGATGAGATTTCGGTATCAGGGATGAATCTGAAGCCGGGATTCTCACGTTTCCTGGGGACGGCCCCGGGCCGTCTCCATTTTGCGGCACACTCCCACCACCCCTGGCCCGACGTCTCCTTCGAAGCCCACCAGCTGATGTGGATCGACGCGGCTCGACTCATGGATGACAAATGGGAGCACATCTTCGGGACGGTCATCCCGGACACCCAGCGGCAGGTGGCTTCGATTCTGGGCCTCTCCGACCCGACAACACTCACCTTCGGGCCCAATACCCACAACTTCCTGACCCGGTTGTTTTCCTGCCTGGAGCCACCGGTTCGGGTGCTCACAACCGATGCCGAGTTCCACTCCTTCAACCGCCAATCACGCAGGTGGGAGGAAGCTGGTCTGGCCATCGTGGATCGGATCAATGCCGAGCCCTTCGAGACCTTCGCCGATCGCTTCACCCGCGAAGCCCGGGCCGGAGTCCACGACCTGGTGTATCTGAGCCAGGTCTTCTTCGATTCTGGCTTCGTGGTGCCGGAGTTGGACCGGGTCGTCTCCTCGGTCTCAGAGGACCGCGCCTTCGTGGTCATCGACGGGTACCACGGATTCATGGCCCGGCCCACCAATCTCGGCGCCATCCAGGATCGCGTCTTCTTCCTGGCCGGCGGCTACAAGTACGCCATGGCAGGCGAGGGGGTTTGCTTTCTTCATTCCCCTCCCGGGTACGGGCCGCGACCGATCGACACCGGCTGGTACGCCGGCTTCGGCCAGCTGGAGAGCGGTGTCAGCGGCCAGATCCCATACGCCGAGGACGGCTCGAGGTTCGCCGGAGCCACCTACGACGTCTCAGGGATCTATCGGATGCGGGCAGTGCTGGGATGGCTGGAAGAGTCCGGAGTGGCAGTCGCCGACATCCGCAGCCATGTGGTCGATCTCCAGAACCGGCTGCTGGCGACGCCGAGCCTGCCCGGCGAATTGATCCCGCCCCCCGAGCACGACCGAGGGAACTTCCTCACCTTCAGAGCTGAGGGCGCCGGTGACATTTACCGAGCTCTGCACGAACGGGAGGTGATCACCGACTATCGGGGTGACCGGCTTCGCATCGGCTTCGGCGTCTATCACGACGAGACGGATGTCGACCGACTGGCTGAGGTCTTAGCCGGATTGTGAGCGATCAGGGCCCACTACAGCGACCCCAACCAATTCCACCACCGAGCGAGGGTCGAAGAGCTCGGTAACCCCGATCAAGGCCATCGGGGGAAAGTGACGACCGAAGACTTCACGGTAAGCCGCACCGATCGGTCCCAGATTCTCTCGATAGGAATTGATTTCGGTGGTGTAGATGGTGAGTGACACCAAGTCGTCGGGTTTCCCGCCTGCCTCCTCGATGACCCTCGAGACAGCTCGACACGCTTGGGCAAACTGCTCGACCAGGCCCTCGTCGATATCGAGATCCGGGTGATGACCGGTCTGGCCGGCGATGTGGAGGGTGCGCCCCTCGTCAGCGAGGGCACCGTGGGAGAAGCCGTAAGGCGGGGTCATGCCTTCGGGATTGAAAAGATGATGCCGGCTCATCGGCCTTCCCAGACCGGTGGTCTCTTGCCCGTAAATGCCTCGTAGAACTCGGCGTGGTCCTTGGTGGTCATGAGCAGGGCCTGGGTGAACGCTTCCAACTCGATCGCCGAAGCCAGGTCCATGTCCAACTCCCGCCCGATCAGCACCTTGGTCGCCCCGTAGGCGAGAGTCGGGCCTTCGGCGAGACGACGGGCCAGATCTCCGACCTCCGTCGCCAACTCCTCGTCGGGGACGACCTTGGACGCCAAACCGAGACCGACCGCCACGTCGGCATCGACCGTCTCACCAAGCAGCAGCATCTCGGTCGCTCGCCCCAACCCCACGATTCGAGGGAGCAGATATGCCGAGCCCATGTCGGCACCGGCCAGGCCTACCTTGGTGAACAGGAATTGGAAAGAGGCCGATTTGGCGAGGATCCTCAGGTCGGAAGCGAGAGCGATCACCGCCCCCGCCCCGGCGGCAACCCCGTTGACGGCGGCGATCACCGGAATCGGGAGCCGCCGGATCCGTTCCACCACCGCTCCCGTCATCCTGGTGAACTCGAGGAGTCCCCTGGAGTCCATCTTCATCAGCCTGCCGATGATCTCGTTGACATCACCGCCGGAGCAGAATCCACGTCCCTCTCCGGTGATCACCAACACGGCGACGTCGTCACGGTGCTCGAGCTCCCCGAGCAGGTCACGGAGATCGGCGTAGACGTCGAAGGTCAGAGCGTTGAGGCGCTCGGGACGACTGAAGGTGACCGTCGCCACCCCCTGGTCGATTCCGAAGGCGAAGTGATCCCAGGACTCGGTAAAAGCGGCTGAGGAACGATGTGGGCTCAAATGATCCTCAGACGCTAACCCTCGCTGGTTGCGCGTCGTCGGCAGTCAGGTAGGTGTAGATCCCGAACAGGAGTGCCAGTCCCAGGATCGGGGTGAAGATCCTCTTCAACGGGGCGTTCTCGAGAATGAGCGCGACCGCGAACCCGGCGACGCCCACATTCGTGCCCCAGAAGATCACCCGATTGACCGAGTCGGAGACACTCGATGCCAAGGCCATCATGGCGAAGAGCAGATTCGTCACGACCATGATGAAGTTGATGTGGTCGAAGGCGAGGAGCACGTTGAGCAGCTCCTCGAACTCCTTGCCGGACGAGACCTGGCTGATGAGATACACGATCAATAGAACGGCGGCGACGAGACCCAGAACGGCTGTGCGCACGAACTGGTTGATCGGTGCTCCACCCCACTGGGACGGGGCAAGTTGCCTTCTGAAACGCACGACCAAGACGATGCTGCCGGCGAGCTGCAGCGCCCCCGCTATCTGAAGCAGTGGCTCGAGCGCAAACAGAGAACCGGTCACGAACAGAAGACCGGCCACGAAGAGCAACAACATCTGGACAAGACCTGACTTCGATTGGGAGAGACTCGGTATCTCTCGTCCCGGCATGAGCCACTCGACCATGGCAAGACCGGCCAGGATCACGAATCCCGCCACCATTGCGCCGGGGTGCGACTCATACAGGCGGTCAGCGTTCTCCGGTGAGACAATCAGTACGTCGGCAAGTTGCAGCCCCAGTAGCACCCCGAGGATTGCACCAATCACCAGAAAGCCGAGTGCCAGACCCATCCCCAGTTCGGCGACATTCCAATTCCTGCCTCGCTTCCTGCCAATCACCCAGATGAACATCCAGGCCATGGCGACAAATGCAAGCGTGCCCCCGATCGGACGCTGGATGCTTTCCGTGACCCAGTCCACCGACCAAAATGCCAGCACATACAAAGCCAAAGCGACGATGGCGAAGTTGGCCAGCCGAGCCGACGATTGATCGTCTGGAGAGCCGAACATCCAGATGGCTGCAGCGAACGTCCCCAGGGTGACCCAACCGAAGGTCCCGGCGTGCACGTGAGTGAGCAGCG
>JALYNX010000171.1 GCA_030772935.1 Actinomycetota bacterium
CTGCTCTGACCACGGCTCTCGCGACATCGATCCCGGCAGGCGCCGGTCCCACGGCAGTCACCGCCGCGATCAATGCCTCCGAGGCTCCATACATCGTCGTCATGGAGTCGGCGCCGGTCCTTGGGAACGATGAGATCGCGCCGGAGGAGGGCGATCGCCCCGATCCGGAGAGTGCTCCTGTCGAGGCATACGCCGAAGAACTCCAGGTGGAGAAGCAGGAGGTCCTGGCGGATGCCGGCATCGATCAGTCCGCGATGGTGGCGACCTATGACTATGCCGCCAACGGATTCAGCGCCATCCTGACAAGTGCAGAGGCCGAGGCCCTGGCGAGCCAAAAAGGCGTGCGCTCGGTGATCCGTGACGAGTTGCATCAATTGCAAACGGACAACTCGCCGTCGTTCCTGGGTCTGGACGATCGTGGGGGCGCATACGCCAGCGGCTACACCGGCGAGGGCGTCGTGGTCGGCGTCATCGACAGCGGGATCTGGCCCGAGCACCCCTCCTTCGATGAGCGGGGCAACCTTGGCCCGTCACCGATCGCCTTCGAGACGATCGATCTCGATCCGGATCCGATCACAGAATTCATCAGCACCGGATGTGACTTCGGGAACACCGCCTACAACGGCGACGATGCTGACTTCACCTGCAACAACAAGCTGATCGGCGCCCGCAACATGCGGTCTCTGTACGACACGCTGATCCCCGGCGAGCTCTATCACTCCGCCCGTGACTACGACGGACATGGAACCCACACCGCCAGCACTGCCGCCGGCAACGCCGAAGTCGAAGCTTCGATCTTCGGCCGTGACTTTGGTGAGATTTCCGGGATCGCCCCGGACGCCTGGGTCGTCATGTACTCGGCTTGTGGTGACCTGGGATGCTTTGGTGGTGACCTGGCTGCTGCCATAGATCAAGCGGTGATCGACGGGGTCGACGTGATCAACTACTCGATTGGCAGCGACACCCCCGGCCTCAACGACATCACCGACATCGCATTCCTATTTGCAGCCGACGCTGGTGTTTTTGTCGCCGTCTCGAACGGAAATGCCGGTCCCGGCGCTAGCACCACTGGCGCCCCGGCCGCCGCACCTTGGGTCACGTCGGTGGGTGCTAGCGAGCAGAACCGGGCCTTCGTAGCCCAAGTCAGGGTCGACAACGGCAGCAGAAGCCGTTGGTCCCACTTCTTCAAGAGGGATTCAGGCATCTTCGAGGGTGCGTCCGTTGGCCCGGGGACAGGCGGGAGGTTCCCGTTTGTCGACTCGGCCGATCATGGCAATGAGGCTTGCGATCCCGAAATCGACTTCAACCCGGACGTCACGGGCATGGTGGTGCTCTGCCCCCGTAGCCCGGGCCGGACCGAAAAAAGTCGTGCCATCTTCGAGCAGGGTGGAGTGGGCATGGTCATGTACAACGCCGACGATGTCCAGTCGCTGCTAACCGACAACCACTTCGTGCCTTCGGTTTTGGTCAACAACAGCGACGGTCTTGCTCTCAAGGAATACATCGCCGAAAGGGGTTCGGCCGCTCGGGTTCGACTGACCGCAGCTGAGAAAGAGCGTCATCGTGGCAACGAGATGGCCGAGTTCTCATCTCGGGGACCGGTGGGCAATCCAGCCTCACCTGACATCATCAAGCCCGATGTCACCGCCCCTGGAGTGCAGATCCTTGCCGGCAACTCGCTGACCCCCTCCGCCAGCGCCCCCGGCGAGCTGTTCCAGGCGATCTCGGGAACGTCGATGTCGAGTCCCCACGTGGCAGGTCTCTTCGCTCTGATCAAGCAGGCCCATCCTGACTGGTCGTCGGCGATGGCGAAGTCTGCCTTGATGACGACAGCCCGTCAGGATGTCCGCAAGGAGGACGGAAGGGGCCGGGCTACCCCCTTCGACTTCGGCGCCGGTCATGTCGATCCCAGTGGCACGACGAGCACTGCAGGCTCGCTGTTCAACCCGGGGCTGGTGTATGACGCCGGTCTTTTCGAGTATGCCGGGTTCACCTGCGGCGCCGAAGCCGAGATCTTCTCGCCGGGCACCTGCGACTTCCTCGCAGGACTGGGTGTGCCCCTCGAGACCTACAACCTCAACTATCCCTCGATCGGCGTCAGCGAGGTGCCGGGGACGAAGACCGTGATCCGAACCGTCACCAACGTTTCGAATGAGACGGCCACCTATCGGGCCGACGTCGACGAACCGCGGGGGTTCGATGTCGAGGTCAATCCGAACCGGATCCGCCTCGCTCCTGGCGAGTCGGTGGCATTCCAAGTCACGTTCGTCAGCGACGGGGCGCCGATAGGAGAATGGAGGTTCGGGTCCCTCACCTGGGAGTCAGGCCGGAACGACGTGCGAAGCCCGATCGCAGTCAAGGCGGCGGCCATCGAGTTCCCTCGTACGGTGAGCGGAATCGGTGCGGCCGGCTCGGCCAGCTTCCCGGTGGCCTTTGGCTACACCGGGCCCTATGTCCCGACGGCCCATGGCCTCACCCCTGACGAACCGCAATCTGGTGTCGTGGGATCTGATGATCCCGACCAGGAATTCGACCCGGTCGAGGATGTTCCCCAAGGCGACGTAGTCGCCCATACGTTCACAGTGGAGAACGCGGCCTTCCTGCGTATCACGATGGAACAAGGCGACCTGACCAGTGTCAGCC
>JALYNX010000172.1 GCA_030772935.1 Actinomycetota bacterium
CTACACCGACATCGTGGCGTCGGTGGGTTACACCTTCGTAGTGGCCGCCCTCATCCTCACCGCGGCAACGCTGCGCGAGGAGAAGGACGCCGGCACCCTCCCCTACATCTACATGCGACCGATCTCACGACCCTGGTTCGCCGCCCAATCGATCATCGCGGGATCCGCAGCGGCGCTGGCGATTGGCCTCGGGGGTTGGGTGGCGAGCGTCCTCGCCTCCCTCGCCGTCGGGAACGGGGTTGGCCCCACCATCCCGGCGCTATCGCTCTTCGTGGCGGCCGCGATCGGATATGCAACGGTTTTCGTCCCGCTCGGGTATCTCGCCCCCCGCTCGCTCCTCATCGGTCTCGGCTACATCATCGTCTGGGAGACCATCCTCGCCAATGTCGTCACCGGGCTCGCCCAGTTCTCGATTTGGCACATCGCGCTCTCCATCTACGCCGGCTTGGAAGAGGACTTCGGCCAGGTCGCCACTGACACCTTGGGACCGGTCACGCCAGGAGTCGGCGGCGGGGTGGCCAAACTGGCGGCGGTGGCCATGCTCGGCCTTGGCGTCCTCACCTGGAGCCTCCGCCGCCGCGACGCTCTCTGACCTGTCAGTACTCGTCGTCGGGGCGTCGCTGCTTCGAAGGCTGGACCCGCGGCGGCTCGCCGGGCATCTTCGGATAGTGAGGCGGCCATGGGGCGTCGCCGATGCCGTTCTCCTCGTCTCTCGCCATCCATTCCAAGAGGGTGTCGATACGGCCCGCAGACTCGTCTATTCCCTGGGTGAGGTCTCCGAGCTTGCCGTACCGTTCCCGAAACGTGTCAAGCGGAAAGTCTTCGATGGCGACGTCCGCCAACTCGTCCCAGGTAATCGGTGCCGAGACGAACCCGGTGGGCCTCACGCCATAGGCCGATGACACCGACTTGTCTCTGGCGTTCTGGTTGTAGTCGATGAAGACGCCGTGTCGCTCCTCCTTCCACCACTTGGTCGTCACCTCACCCGGCATCCGTCGCTCCAACTCGCGGGCAAAGGCGAGCACCGCCCTTCTGGTCTGGAAGAAGTCCCAGAGCGGCTCGATGCGGACATAGACGTGAATCCCTCGACTCCCCGAGGTCTTGGGCCAGCCGACGAGGCCTACCTCCTGCAGAAGCTCGTGGGCCGCAGCCGCCGCCCGACGGACCTGGTCGAAGGTGACTCCGGGGCCGGGGTCGAAGTCGAAACGCAGCTCATCGGGATGATCGGTGTCCTCGGCGCGCACCGGCCAGGGGTGGAAGTCGAGGCAGCCCAACTGTGCCAGCCGCACCACATCGGCTTGGACCCGGGGCACATTCATCCGACCCGGGCGCTGAGACGGGAAGCGGATCTGCACCGACTCGAACGGTGAGTTGTTCGATGCCCTTTTGTGATAGATCGGGTCCTCGTCGATCGTGCCCATGTACCGCTTGAGCATCGTTGGCCGACCCGTGATCCCACGGATTGCACCTTCGGCGACCACAACAAAATGCTCGACGACGTCGAGCTTGGTCCACCCCTGGCGGGGGAAGATCACCCGATCCGGGCTGGAGATGCGGACCTCCTCGCCTCCTACATTCACAGTGGTGTGGTCGCTCATTGGCTACCTAAGGTAAGCCGGACCGATCCCGAGTGGGAGCGAAAAGGATGACCGAACCGGTGAAGGACCCGACGCCTGAACAGTCGGCCGCCTGGCATCGTACGTTCGCACCCCAGGCCTTCAACCACACGTGGGAGCTTCTCGATCTCGAGGTGAGGACGCGCAGCGAGGACGAGGACATGCTCGCCTCCACATTCACTCAACGATTTCACTGGTATCACGTTGGAGACGCCCGGAGTCGAGCTATCGCCGATTGGCAGGTATCTCGGGTGGCAGTGGTCCTCGGTTATGCAGAGCTGGCTCAGCGATTCGGGGAGCGCTCGCTGGCCGTTTGTGAGGAGAACGATCTCGACGCCTTCGTCAGGGGGTTCGCCCATGAGGCGATCGCCCGGGCCGCGGCCGAGGTGGACGACGTCGAAACCTTCACCGAGCATCTCGAGTTGGCAAAAGCCATGTTGACCGAAGTCGAAGACACCGAGGAGCGAGATGTCCTGGCCGCCGATCTCGCCGAGATGTCAGAGCAATAGCGTCGACCTGCGGCCGACGCTGTATTGGGTACTTGGTACTGAGTACTTCGACTGGAGCTGGCCTGAAGGCCTGGGTCTGTCCAAGTACCAAGTACTGAGTACCAAGTACGCCGAGAATCGGCATCACTTGTAGAACGGCAGACGTCGGAACAGGGCGACCAGCCGCTCGACCAACCGCCGGTAGGTCTCATAGGAGAGCCCAAGGGCCGGTGCATAGGCGGGGATCAGCCGCTGCACCGCCACCGTCTGGGGATCGGTGAACTTGAGCAACCCCTCGCGCCCGTGACGACGTCCCAGACCCGATCCCTTGAACCCACCCATGGGAGCGTCGTGAGAGCCCCAGGTGGCAACGTATCCGTCGTTGACGGCCACGCTCCCGGCCTGGAGCCTGGTGGCTATGGCCTCCGCCCGGCGCGTGTCGCTTGACCAGATGCTGAAATGCAAGCCCAGGTCGGAATCGTTGGAGAGCCGGACAGCCTCGTCTGCGGATGACACCGGGTAGATGGCGACCACCGGTCCGAAGGTCTCCCCGCGGCACATCGCCATCGTCTCGTCCACATCAGTCAGGATCGTCGGCGCATAGAAGAGTGGGCCGACGTCGGGGCGTGGCTTGCCACCGGTGAGCAGATTCGCCCCCTTGGCCAACGCATCCTCGACGTGGGACTCGACGGCCTCCAGGTGCCGACGAGTGATCAAAGAGCTGACCAGCGGCCCGAATTCGAACGAAGAGGAAACCTCCAGGTTCTCGGTGTGTTCGACGAAGCGCCTGGTGAAATCCTCCAGGATCGGCCGCTCCACATAGATGCGCTCGGTGTGGACACACATCTGGCCGGCGTGCCCGAAGGTGCCTCTCGCCAACTCGGGAATGGTGCGCCTCAGGTCGGCATCGGCGAGAACGATCGCCGCATTCTTGCCTCCGAGCTCCATCGAAGCTCCTATCAGGTTTCGGCCCGCCTGCTCTGCGACCTTGCTTCCCACAGAACTCGAGCCAGTGAACATCACGTAGTCCACGGCGTCGATCAAGGCCGGCCCGCAGATCTCACCGCGCCCGGTCACCACCTGGATTACACCGCCAGGCACCTCCGCCCGATCGAGGAGCTGCACCGCGGCGAGGAGCGAGAACGGTGTCTTCTCGTCGGGCTTGATCACCACGCTGTTGCCGGCGACCAGCGCAGCGAGGGCATCACCGATCGAGAGGTTGAACGGGAAGTTCCATGGGGAGATGAACCCGCACACTCCCTTGGGATGGCGGTACTCGTGGGTCTTGGTGAAGAGCGGCATGGCCCCCTGACGGCGTCTTCGCCTCATCAATTCTGGGGCAGTGTTCGCGTAGTAGCGGGCAGTTCCCGCCACGTCGATCACTTCTTCCCAGGCCCCCGCTCTCACCTTCCCTCCCTCGACCTGAATGACGTCGACAACTGTGTCGACATCGTTCAGCAGCAAGTCGTGGAAAGCGAGCAGGATCGCAGCTCGCCGCTTCACCCCAATGGCCGCCCAGGCCGGCTGTGCCTGACGTGCCCGATCGACCGCCGCCACCACATCTTCCGGTGTCGCCTGGGGAATCCTCCCGATCACGTCGAGATTGAACGGCGAGTCGACGTCGATCATCTCGCGTCCTGTCGTGGGCACATCGATTCGGGATTCGAACTCGCGAAGCAGTGCCGCACCCACCCGCGGGGTCACCTGCTGGTCACGTACCGTCATCTTCGGAACGGTACCCGGCCCTCAATCGTGGAACCCCACCGCCCATTAGTCCCCACTCACTCTGTGTGGTTTGTTGACACGGCGGGTGGGCGACTTAGATTGGTGCAATGACCAAATCATGGGAGGAGCCCCACATGAGAAGACGAAAGATTGCGTTTGCGACTACGACCGCCGTGCTCGTGCTGAGCATCATGGCTCCAGCCCTGGCCACGAAACCGGGCACGAATC
>JALYNX010000173.1 GCA_030772935.1 Actinomycetota bacterium
GCCCAACGTTTCGGTTGCTCGCCGGCGGCCGCTCGAAGACTCTCGAGAAGAATGACGTCACCCCCGACCCCTTCGAAGATGGGAAAGCCGACCGGGTCAGTTTCCCGGTAGAAGTTGAGCCATGATCCATCGCGAGGCAGGTTCGTGCCTGGGGGCGACGGACTGAGCCGGCTGCGCACGTGAGCGATCACCTCGCTGCTGAACGTGGACCCAAAGTATCGACCGTAGAACCTGCGAAGGGGACTGCCATGGGTGACCAGCCTCACCCGGTGCAAACAGGAATCGGGCAACGATGCGACAGTGGCGAAGGCCACTACCGAGCCCTGGCTGTGACCCGAGACAATCGAGCCCCCACCCAGGTCGGCGATCTCCTGGATCCGAGCCTGCAATTCGGGAACCGTTCGTGAAGCGTATGAAGGTGGGGCGAAGGGATGGAACTGTCGAGGCCAGAAGCCGGCCACATCCCACAAGATCCCCACATTCCTTCGCATGCCGCTATTTCCGAAGGCCCGCTGCGTGATCAGCACCGCGCCCAGGCCGGTCGTCAACAGCAGCCAGGAACTCCAGCTAACCAAGTTCGTCCATCCCGACATCGGGACAGGCCGGAACGGATTGGCCGAACCCCATACTCCCTCGATCACGAGTGCTGCCGCGGCGAAGATGAGGGTCATCGACGTGAGCGTGAGGAACACATCGACAGCACCAAGGCTGCTGGACAAGGACGTCATACGGCCAACTCGTGAGATCAATCGCCGCTCCTGGGTGGCAGAGAGCCTGACTTCATCTGGAATATCCCCGGCCAGGGCCGCCATCTCTTGTCTGACCTTGCGTCCACGGTCCAGGCGCACCACTACGACCCAACTGACAAAACCCGCCACCCCCAATAGCAACACCGCAGAAAACCCAACGGCCACCCACTCATGGACTGTGCTCAGGGACACCAGGATCCCCGAAGTGCCACCTAACGCGGCGAAGCGGATCAGCGCCCCACTTCCGATCGCCGACAGCATCGTCAATGCGAACAGAGCCACGGCCCCGGCTCCGTTCCAACGGAAGCGCTCAACGTCGTGGACGGCGATGATCGCAAAGCTGATCACCATCCAGGCTGTCACGAGTCCACCCCAGGTCGCCACGGGGGGTCCGCCAAGGGCGGTCCCCGCCCAGCCCGCTCCTGCCAACGACCCGCCAAGCAAGAGGGGGGCCACCCTGACCCACAAACTTGATTCTTCACGACGCGCCTCCAGCGACCAGGACACCGCAACGACGATCACGGCTATGGCGAGTGGGGTAGTCCGTGGCCAGGCCACGCCGACGTCGAGTCCGAGGCGCCCCCCAACCAATTCGACAAAGGGAAACAGCCAGGTGAGGCCGACGGGTACGAGGTAGTCGCTTCGAGGTGGTCGACGACCCGAACCAACTTCGACCAGATATGCGAAAACTGCCAGCAGGGTCGAAATCGCCGCAATCCAGATCGCCCACTGCCAGGCGACCACCATCAGCCCAGAGAAGACGATCAGAAACTGACCGGGCCGAATTTCGAGGTTGCCCACCCAGCGCACTACCTGGATAACTGAGAACAGGACGATCGCGACGAACCCTGCGGCGAGAGCGACGATCGGCACCTCCCCGAAACCGGGGAGGCCTAATTGCTCTGGAATCGAACTCACTGAGGCTAGGGCGACAATCGAGAGGGCACATAAACCCACGCCCCCCAGCAGCACTGCTCTGCCCAGGCTGTCGATCAAGCGTTTAGGCCCGACCGAATCCGACTGCTCGAGCAGAACCATTGCGGAGAGGGCGACCAAGGCGAGCACCCCCAAGCCCACCGCCATCCAAAACCCGGTCGCCGCGATTGCCACCACCCAGGCAGGTGCCGTGGTGCCTGGGCTCTCGACCAGCTCCGAAAGTGTGTAGAGAATGAGACCCCCCAAAAGGAGGAAGGCGCCTCCTACATGAATTCGAAAAAGGCGATTCACCCAGCGGTTGTTTTGCCAGAACCCAGGCTCTCGTAAGTCAGTCGTGAGAATCGTTTGGTCGCGAGTTCCATCGATGTAAAAGTCCTCGTAGCGCGAGCGGCTGAGGAACGAGAGACTGGCGAAGAGCAGGATGACGGCTATGGGAAGGGCGGCTGCTATCGCCAGTCTTTGGCCCGGTTGGTCGACCAAGCCGTCGAACCATTCGATGTATGGCCGTTGCGTTCGACATGTCAGGTTGTTGACGCACTTGAAGGCGAGAACGTCGATTGCTCCAAATGCCACCCAACCAATTACCAAAACGGTGCCGATGAGAGCAGTGAGGTGAATCAAGACCTTCTGGATCTTCAACAAGGCCGGGCGCAACTTGTCGACGCGAGATCTGAGCCAACGGATGAGTCGAGAGATGTCCTCAGTGGCGTCAGGGTGACGTTGATCCGGCTCGATCATCCAACCCGCCAGGTTGAGCAGAGCGAATGGCAGGAGAAGGACCCACAGTGCCCTGGTCCGGCTGCGAGCGGTCAGCCCACCCCACGAGTACGCCTCCACGGTCCGCTCGGTCGAGAGGGTCGGGGCTCGGAAGAACCCTGCCGTCTTGTCGCCGGTGACCTGAACCGCATCAGGGCGACCGAGGGAAGTCGTGGGGGACGCCCCGCCAACGCCGTGGATGCGAATCTCGGTGACACCGTCTATTGGTGCGCGGTGCTCGACTCCTTTGGCCATGCCACCTCCGAGGTGAACATAGTCGAATAGCGCCTCTTGGGAGCGGGTTATTCGATATCGTTTCACGATGTTCCGGAAACCCCGGGAGGTGGCAAATGTCGCTCGTAGAGCTTGTCGATGACACCGGCGCGGCGATCGGAACCGCAGAGAAGCTGATGGCCCATCGAGCTCCAGGGATGCTTCACCGAGCCGTATCTGTGGTGTTATTTGACGGACAACAAGTGCTTCTCCAGCAGCGAGCCGAGACCGTTGAACGCTTCGCCGGTTTGTGGGCCAACACCTGTTGCACACATCCTGCCCCAGGTGAGTGGGCCGAGACGGCCGCCGCCCGACGCTTGGAAGAGGAACTCGGAATCCGAGCCGAGGTCCGAGAGGTCGGAACGTTCACCTACTCAGCAGTCGATCGACGCTCAGGATTCGTTGAGTTCGAGTACGACCACGTGGTGGTCGGAGTTTTCCACGGAGATCCGCAAGCGGACTCCAGCTTGGTGGCTGCATGGGCATGGACCGACATCACTGAGCTTCGCTCGGACCTCGCCAAGGCGCCTGAGCAATTTGCACCCTGGATGGCCCAGGTTGTTGGAATTGCAGTCGAATCATGATCGTGACGCGTGCGCGCGGTCGTTGGCGGATAATCGATGTCGCCCGCTTCCTGCGCCTGTTCCCGATGGGGGCGAGCGTGGTTCATCCCCTTGTCGGCCTGGCCTTGACCGTCTGGCCCCGACGTGTCGGGGTCGTGACAGCGGTGATCGTGGCAGGCGTGTCATTCCACGTGTTTTCCTTCGTTCTCAATGACATCCGCGATCTGCCCATCGACGCGTCTGAGCCCCGCAGGCAAACCAGTCCTCTGGTGCGGGGAATGGTCAGCACGAGTGCCGCGGCCTGGCTCACGGCTGCAGCATGCCTGCTCGGCGTCGCGCTGATAGCGATCGTCGGTGGTCTCGAAAGTGTCATCAGCTACCTGATTGCCGTCCTCGCGCTGGGCATCTACGACCTGTTCGGGAAGCGAATGCCAATCCCTGGTTTGGCTGACGTGATCCAGGGCTTGGGATGGGGATCGCTGCTGATGGCTGGTGCCTACATC
>JALYNX010000174.1 GCA_030772935.1 Actinomycetota bacterium
CCGGTGATGGAGTAGACACCGACCGTGAGTATCAAGTCATGGAACAGGGCGGCGACACTCGCCATCGCCATCTTGAACTCGAGCCGCCAGGTGATAAACAGAATCACGGCGCCCAGAAAGACTCCCAAGGCGAGAAGAGCTCGTCGGGCAACGAGGGCGCCAAAGCTGGGGCCAACAGCATCTATCGACACCTCGGCGCGTTCGCTCCCGGTCACCACCACCAGGGCATCGATGGCGTCACTCTCCACCCCTGGTTCGAGAGCCTCGGTGGTTACACGCACCGTCTCCCCGTCGTCGTACAACTGGATTGTCGGGCTCGAGACTCCGACGCTGTCTAGGGCATCACGAATCGCGCCAATTTCGGCACCGGCGGGGTTGGGGGCCTGGAGGCCGAGACCACCAACGAACTCGATGCCCAGGTTGAGTTGCCTGATCGCAAGGCTCCCCAGGCTGACGACGATCAGGATTGCCGAGATGATGAACCAGGTGCGGCGACGGCCGACGAAGTCGATCGTGGTCTCGCCACGGTCGACCCGGCGAAAGACGTTGCTCGTCATCTCGCGGCTCCTTCGATGCTGAACCAGCCCCTCGAGCCCACCCTGGTGGTGGCGAGGACCCCCGCCGCTCGCCTGGTGTAGAGGCGGGCGACCACGAGGTCGAGGACGGTTCCGATTCCGAGAGAGATGGCAAACCCTTTCACCGCGCCCACGGCCAGCGCCCAGAGGAGAACGGCCGCCAGAAGGCTCACCGTGTTGGCGGTCAGCATCGTTCGAAAAGCCACCCGAAACCCGCTCTCGGAGGCCTCCTCGATGTCGAGGCCCTGACGCAGTTTCTCCTTGATTCGCTCGAAATAGACGATGTAGGTATCAGCGGTGATCCCAATCGACACGATGATGCCGGTCACCCCAGCGAGAGTCAGGGTCAGACCCACCCACTTCCCAAGCAGGCCGAACAACGTGATCAAGATCGCCCCGAAGACCGTGAGGCCGATGATGGCAAGAAGACCGAGCGACCGATACACGAGAAGCAGGACGATGGCCACTAGGGCGAGGCCAAGCAGACCGGCAACAATCCCCGCCTGCAGTGAGTCCGCGCCAAGGGTGCCCGATACCTTGCGGACCGCCGAGATCTCGAACGAGACGGGAAGCGAGCCGTAACGGAGGACTACGGCGAGATCCGTTGCCTCCTGTTGTGCATCCGGTCCCTGGCCCATCGTGATTTGGGCCTGCCCGCCGGAGATCCCGGTATCGGGGGAAACCGAAGGATTGACGGCCGGTGCGGTCACAACGCGGCCGTCGAGAACAATCGCGATCTGCCGTCGCGGGTCGCCGCCTGGATAGGAAGCGGCCTCCGCTGTGAGATCAGCAAACAACCCCGCGCCTTCGGAGTTGAGGCCGAGACTCACGGCCCACACCGCGGAATTGGGATCGAAAACCGGGACTGCGTCGGCAACGTGCTCACCGCGAAGCTGGGCCGGGCCGAGGTTGAGGACTTCGTGAGGAGTGGCCGCTTCGTAGAGAAGCCAGGTCTCGGCTTCCAGGTCGTCCTTGATCGTGAGACCGGTCTCGTCGTCGATGTTGGGAGCTCCGGTGCCTGCCAACGGGCCGATGTCCCCGCTGACGGCGTCGAGCACGGGTCGGAACGAGAGGACACCGGTCTGGCCCACGGCCTCGATCGCGCGTTGCTCGTCCTCGACACCCGGGAGTTGAACGATGACGGTGTTCTCGCCCGAGATCTGGATGTCAGGCTCCTGAACCGCACCGATCTCCTCGATCCTGCGATTCATGATCTGGGTTGCGACTTCGAGCAGTTCAGGGTCGGTGCCCTCTGGAGCGGTCAGGACGACCGCGGTGCCACCCTGAAGGTCGAGACCGAGCAAGGGGGTCCATCCGTAGTAGATGGCAGCGGCGAGCCCTCCCCAGGCCACCACGAGAATGATGATCAGACCGACGACACGTCGGGTCATGTCAAGTTTCGTCCGCTCCTACACGGGAGCCGATCGCGCGCCGGGACACGCGAATCTTCCCCTCCTCGACCTGTAGGACCACGCTCTCGTCGTCGACGGAGATCACACGACCGTGGATGCCCCCGATCGTCCTCACCTCCTGACCGGCGCTGAGCGACTCGGACAGGGACTGCTGTGCTTTAACCCGTTGCCGTTGGGGGCGGATGATGAACAACCAGAAAACAACGACCATGAGGCCGAGGAAAATCAGCGAAGTCCAACCGCTGCCGGCAGCAGCATCCTGGGCGAAAACGACGTGGGTCACGGGCTCCTCCGGTGGGGTGAATCAGACCGCGGGAGGTTAGGCAACGGTGGGCCTTTACGACGAACCGCGTGCCCGCATCTCGAGGACTTCCCCGAGATGGCTGGCGAAGTGACCCGCCTTGATCGCGGCAGCCGCTTCCGAGACCAGGTCGAGGGTGTAACGAAGGTTGTGAATGGTGAGCAACCGAAAGCCGGTGATCTCGTTCATCCGCACCAGATGACGGAGGTAGGCGCGGGAGTGTCGACCGCAGGCGAGACAAGGACATTCCGGGTCGATGGGAGAGGTGTCGGTCTCGAACCGAGCCTGACGGATGTTGAAGTCACCGTGCCTGGTCAACGCCCTCCCGTGGCGGGCCAACCGGGTCGGGATCACACAATCGAAGAGGTCGACGCCGCGGGCAATGGCTCTGAACAGACCCTCGGTGTCGCCGAGGCCCATGACGTAGCGCGGCTTGTCGGCAGGCAAGGCCGAAACCGCGGCCTCGAGAGCCCGATCTCTCTCGGTCGGGCTCTCACCCACCGACAGGCCTCCGATGCCGAATCCCTGGAATCCCAACTCGGTCGTTCGGGCTGCACTCTCGACGCGAAGATCCGGGTCGACACCTCCCTGGACGATGCCGAATAGAGCCTGGTCAGTCCTGGTGTGCGCGGTCAGACATCTTTCTGCCCAGCGCAGCGTCCGGTGCATCGCCTCTCTCACATGATCGATCTCTGCGGGAAGCCCGACGCAGATGTCGAGCGCCATTGCGATGTCGGGGCCGAGCTGCTGTTGTATGCGCACCGCATCCTCAGGGGTGAGAGTGACGAATGAGCCGTCGTACACCGACCGAAATGTGGCCCCGATCTCGTCGATGGTCGGCTCCAGGGAGAAGATCTGGAACCCACCGGAGTCGGTGAGGATCGGTCCCTGCCAGCCCATGAACTGGTGAAGGCCGCCGATCTCCTCGATGATCCGTGGCCCGGGTCGCAGCATCAGGTGATAGGTATTGGCCAGAATGATCCCGGCGCCTACCGCGGCCAGGTCGTCGGAGTCGACTGCTTTGACCGCGGCCCTGGTCCCAACCGGCATGAAGGCCGGGGTTCCGACCCGGCCATGCGGAGTCTCCAGCCACCCGGTGCGGGCCTCGCCATCGACGGCCGTCTCCAGCCAGCTGACCGCTTTCACCTGGCGATTATCGGTCATGGCGTCGGGCGAGCATGGCGTCGCCGAAAGAGAGGAATCGGTATCCGTTGTCCAGGGCATGTCGGTAGGCCTCGCGCCACTGCTCACCCATGAACGCTGCGACCAAGACCATCAATGTCGAGCCGGGCACATGGAAGTTGGTCACCAGCTTGTCGACTACCCGAAATGACGAGCCGGGGCGAAGATACAGATTCGTCTCTCCTTTGCCTGGCGTCAGGATCCCGGCAACGCCGGCGTTCGACTCGAGAGCCCTGACCACGGTGGTTCCGATCGCCACCACTGCGCCACCACGCTCGCGGGTCCCATTGACAGCGGCGGCGGTGGCCTCGGGCACCGAGCACCACTCGGTGTGCATCTGATGGTCCTCGATCAACTCGACTGTCATAGGTCGGAAGGTGTCGATGCCGACGTGGAGATCGACTGATGCAATCTCGATCTCCCGCCGGCCGAGGCCGGCCACCACCTCGTCGGTGAAATGGAGCCCGGCTGTCGGCGCTGCTGCCGATCCGGGAAGCCGGGCGAACATGGTCTGATACCGCTCCGGATCCGACAACTGCCCTTTGAAGTAAGGGGGCAGAGGCACCTCACCGGCACTTTCGATCGCCCCCTCCACGTCCTCAGCCTCGAGTTCGACCACAACTAGTCCCTGTTCCGGGCCGTCGACGATGGTCGCACTCAAGCCGGGGAATTCGATGCGCACCCCTGGCCGGAGCCGGCGCGAAGGTCGGGCCAGGGCGTGCCAGGTGCCGTTGGGAAGCGGGTCTAGCATCAAGAGCTCGACATTGCCTCCGCCGCCGGTCTTGACCCCGATCAAACGCGCCGAGCGGACCCTGCTGTCGTTGACAACGACGAGATCACCCGGATCGAGAAGTTCTGGCAGGTCGAAGAATCGGTGATCGCTGAGATCCCGGGTATCGAGGAGCCTCGCCTCGTGTCGGGGCTCGACCGGCTCCTGTGCGATGGCCGAGTCCGGCAGTGGATAGGTGAACTCCTCAACCCGCATCTGGGTCGAGGCTAGAGCAATGTCCCTTGTGGGCCTTCGGGAAGATCGAGCCCCATATGCGCGTAGGCCCCGGCGGTGGCCACCCTTCCCCGTGGGGTTCGTTTGAGGAGACCGGACTGGAGAAGGAACGGCTCGTAGGCGTCCTCGACGGTCTCCGGTTCCTCGCCCACCGCGATCGCAAGGGTGGATAGCCCGACCGGGCCGCCACTGAAACGGGTGATCACCGCTTCGAGGATCGAGCGGTCGACCTTGTCCAGTCCGAGTTGGTCCACCTCGTAGACGGCCAGCGCCTCGTCGGCGACTTGGGGATCGATCAGCCCTGAGGCCCTGGCCACGGCATAGTCACGAACCCGGGCCAGCAACCGGTTGGCGATCCTCGGCGTCGACCGGCTGCGGGAGGCGATCACCTCGGCGGCGATCGGGTCGACCACGACGTCGATGATCCCCGCCGAGCGGATCACGATTCGGGTCAGGTCCTCGGTCTCGTAGTAGTCGAGCCGTTCCTCGATCCCGAAGCGGTCCCGGAGCGGTGCGGTGACCTTGCCCTTGCGCGTCGTGGCGCCCACCAAGGTGAATCGAGGAAGGTCGAGACGGATCGACTGCGCCGTCGGGCCCTTGCCGAGGACTATGTCGAGTTGGAAGTCCTCCATCGCCGGATAGAGGATCTCCTCCACTGCGCGGGGCAGGCGATGGATCTCGTCGATGAAGAAGACGTCGCCGTCATTGAGGTTGGAGAGAATGGCGGCCAGGTCGCCGGGTCGCTCCAACGCCGGCCCTGAGGTGATCCGCATCGTCACTCCCAGTTCGTGGGAGATGACACCGGCCAAGGTCGTCTTGCCCAAACCGGGTGGTCCGCTGAGCAGGACGTGGTCCAGCGCCCGATTCTCCTTACGCGCCGCCTCCAACGAGATCCGCAGCCGCTCCCGGACCCGGTTCTGCCCGATGAACTCCTCGATGCGCTTGGGACGGAGCGAGACCTCCTCTTCGGATTCGACGATCGGGCTGAGAAGACTGTCCTCACGCATGGATTACCTCCGACCGAGTGCCCTGAGGGCGGTCGTGATCTGGATCTCGATCGTTTCCGTCGGATCGAGCTCGGGGATGACCCCATTGATCTCCTCCGCCGAGTAACCGAGCCGGTCGAGCGCCTGGCGGACGGTGATCGTTGCCGGCGAACCCACCACGTCGGCCTCTCGGCCGGCGAGCTTGGGCGCCAACTCGAGAACGATGCGCTGGGCTCCGCGTTTGCCGACTCCAGGCACCGCGGTCAGGGCGTCGGCGTCCTCGGTGACGATGGCGCGGACTATCTCATCGTGGGTGAGAGTGGCGGTCATTGCCAGGGCCAGCTTCGGCCCCACGCCAGCCGCCCCCAAGAGGACACGGAACAAGTCCCGATCGGGCTCGGAGACGAACCCGAACAGGCTCATTTCGTCCTCACGGACATGGGTATGGGTATGGATGACTACCTCTTCACCCACTCCGGGAATCGACACCAGACTGCGCGGGGTCATGGTGACGTCGTAACCGACTCCACCGACCTCGAGGCAAACCACGTCGCCCCGCTTGGAGACCAAGATGCCCCGAAGCCGCCCGATCATCGCCTCGCCTCCAGTGGAGCGACCCGCAGATGACAAAGGGCGACCGCCAGAGCATCGGCGGAGTCGGCCGGTTGCGGTGGCTCGGCCAGGTGAAGCAAGCGAGCCAGCATCTCTTGGATCTGAGCCTTGCCCGCAGAACCGTCCCCCGTGATCGCAGACTTGACCGCGGTTGGCACGTATTCGAACACCGGCAACCCTGCCTCAGCGGCGACGAGCATGGCAACTCCTGACGCCCGGCCCACCGAGATCGCCGTCTGCAGATTGCGATTGGTGAAGATGCTCTCGATTGCGACGACGTCGGGTTTGCCGTCGACCACAACGCTGGTGAGCCCCCGATGCAACTCGGCGAGACGCTGTGACATCGGGAGGTCGACGGCAGTCCTGATCACACCGGCCAATCTGGCGATAGGGGGATTTGCTCCCTCCACCAACCCGTAGCCGGTGGCGGACAACCCGGGATCGATGCCCAATACGAACATGTGTTCTATGACAGTAATAGTCGAGGCTGACGATTCAGTGCCTTGTTGCGATCTGCCGGGG
>JALYNX010000175.1 GCA_030772935.1 Actinomycetota bacterium
CCCGGCATCCTGGCCGCAGACGCCCTCGAGTCGAATGGCCTCATCCTGCCCGAATTGACCACCGAGCTCCGGGCCGCCATAGCAAGCAGACTCCCCGAAGAGGCCTCGACCCGTAACCCGATCGACCTCATCGCCTCCGGAGGACCGAGCGAATTCGACCACGCAGTGTCACTTCTCGTGGAATCGGGTGAAGTCGACGCCGTGATGGTGATCTATGTCCCCACTTCCTTCGAAGGGGCTCAGGGGGTGGCCGCGGCTCTCAGCCGTTGTCAGGAGCGTTACGACGGCGAGGTCGCGCTCCTATCGGTGTTCATGCACAGCGGGGACACTGCCCGCTATCTGGCCGGTGGCGAGGGACGGCGTGCCATCCCGACCTATATGTTCCCCGAGGCCGCCGCTCTTGCTCTATCCAGGGCGGTCGGCCACGGCGTGTGGCGCCTCCGCGACCCCGGTGTGGAGGTGCATCTCGAGCCCGATCACGAAATCGCGATCAGGGCGATCATCGACCCTGCCGTTGAGAAGGTCTCCGCAACCGGGGGGTGGCTGGATCCCGAGCATGTCGATGCGATTCTCGAGGCGGCCGGTCTCCGGGTGCCAAAATCAGCGGTCGCCCACTCCCCGGAGGAGGCGGCGGCGGCGGCCGCCGCGATTGGGGGCCCGGTTGTGGTCAAGGTCATTTCCGAGACCGCCCTCCACAAGTCGGATGTCGGGGGTGTCATGCTCGGAGTCGAGGGTGAGGCCGAGATGAAGGCCGCCTACGAAGCTGTCACCAAAGTGGTGTTCGATGCCGACGGGGTCCTGGTCCAGGAGTTCGTGGCCGGGGGTCACGAGGTCCTGGTGGGCATGACGCAGGATCCAAACTTCGGCCCTCTCGTCGGCTTCGGTCTTGGAGGGGTTTACGTTGAGCTCCTTCAAGACGTGGCTTTCCGGATCCACCCTCTCACTGACGTCGACGCGGCGGAGATGATCAGGGATACCAAAGGCTTTCGCCTGCTGCAGGGTTATCGCAACACACCGGAGGGCGATGTGGCGGAACTGGAGCGCGCCCTGCTCAGGGTTTCCGGTCTCATCAGCGTGGTTCCCGAGCTGGTCGAAATGGATCTCAACCCGGTCAAAGTCCTGCCCCCCGGCCAGGGTGTGGTCGTGGTCGATGCCAGGATGCGGATCCAACCCGTTCCCGACACCCGCCATCCGAGGATGCGCGATATCCCCGGGGCGAGGTGATCGCAGAGCACCCCCCTCGCCCGACCTGAACGGTCGGGCGGTCCCCCCGCTGCGCAGGGGGACAACCCAACGCTCACTCCGTTCGCTGGGGGGAGAAATGATCACTCTGTTCGCTGGGAGGGCGAGCCGACCTTGTTCGCTCTGGGCTCCCAATCGGTGATAATCCAGTCATGGACCTCACCCCCGACCAGATCGACCAACTCGAGGCGATTCTGGCCCGTCTCGCCGAGATCGACCCTGCCGACCTGCCCCAGCCCGCCACCGAGCTGGCCAATCTGCTCGGCGCGATCCTCGAAGAACTGGAGACTCCCTGACCCGGGAACGCCTCGACGTGGCACTGGTCAGACGCGGGCTTGCCTCGAGTCGTGCCCAGGCGAAACGCCTCATCATCACCCAACAGGTCGTGATCGTGGGCGGGACCTTGCCCCGGCCTTCCTCGGTGGTCGCGTCTGAGACTGTCATCGAAGTTGTCGGTACCCAACGCCGCTGGGTCTCCCGCGGGGCGGAGAAACTGCTGGGAGCGCTCGACACCTTCCCCGTCGAGATGCGGGGCAAGCGAGTGCTCGACGTTGGAGCCTCAACTGGTGGCTTCACTGAGGTTGCCCTCGAAGCCGGCGCATCGACGGTGGTGGCAGTCGATGTGGGCCGAGGCCAGCTTCATGAGAGGTTGTCCTCCGATCCGAGGGTGATATCGCTCGAGAAGACCAACATCCGCAACACCTCACCGGAGCAACTCGGTGGGCCATTCCCCTTTATTCTCGTCGACCTTTCCTTCATCTCGCTTTGTGTCGTAGCCGGGTCGCTGGCTGCCGACGCCCTGGATGGGGCGGATCTGATTGTCCTGGTCAAGCCCCAATTCGAAGTGGGCAGGTCCGGTTTGGGTCATGGGGGGATCGTGCGTGATCCTGTCAGCCGGGCCCAGGCAGTGGCCGCGGTCATCGACTCCCTGGCCGACGCCAGGTTGGGAGCGATGGGTCTGATCCGCTCACCGATCGATGGCGGGGACGGAAACATCGAGTACCTACTCTGGCTGCGCAAGGGGGAAGCGGGACTCGACATGGAGGTTCCGATATGAGGTTTGCCCTAGAGGTGCGTCAGGGCCGTGAGAAGGCGCTCGAATTCGCGCAAGTTCTCGAAACCATCATCGCCTCCCATGATG
>JALYNX010000176.1 GCA_030772935.1 Actinomycetota bacterium
GGCGACGTCGTCTACGACGAGCCGGTTTCGGTCTCCCTGTCCGGGTCGTTCGCCGAAACCCCGGAGAAACTGGTGGTGACCCAGGCGGTGGAAGTGAACGCCGAACTCGCCGAGGGCGGCATGGCGGTAGAGGTGGTGGGTCGCCCGGTGTTCCTGCTCAGCGGGGAGATCCCGATGTACCGAGATCTCCGAATGGGCGCGACCGGCGACGATGTGCTCCAGGTGGAAGAGGCCTTGGCCCGGATGGGGTTCTTCACCGGAGCCCCTGATAGCACCTGGGATTCTTCGACAGGAGCGGCGGTGACGGCCTGGTATCAGGGCGCCGGTTATCGCCCCAATGGTCTTTCCGAGGAAGACGAGACCGCCCTCACCTCGGCTCGGGACCGAGTGCGAGGTGCCCAGTCGGCACTGGCCGACTCCGAGGCCGCGTTACGGGAGGCCCAGGCCGGGTCCGGCGAATCGGCCATAGTCAGTGCCCGCGCCGAGATCGCAGCCGCCGAAGACGCCGTGGCCCTGGCCCAAATCGACGCCGACCGGGCCAACCTATTGGCCGCCGAGGCGGTCACGGCCGCCCAAGCCGCTCTGGTCGCGGCCCAAGCCGACCTCGCCAACGGGGTACCCGGCGCCGATGTTGCGGTAGCGGAGGCCACCGCCGCCTTGAACCAGGCCACGTTCGAGGTGGGCCGGACCGCTGTCGAACAACAAGCGCTGGTTGACGCAGCTGTTGGGAGGCTGACCGTGGCCCAGGCGGCACTGGCCGATCTCCAGCGTGGCGTCGACACCTCATCGATGCGACGCCAGATCCAGTCGGCCCGCGACGAGCTGGCGTTGGCCCGGGAGGCCCTGGGCGAGCTCGAAGGCGAGCTGGGTACCTGGCTCCCGGCAGGAGAAGTGGTCTTCCTGCGGAGCATGCCGGTCCGGGTCGATCAGGTGGCAGTCACGCGTGGATCAGTGATAACCGGCTCCTTCATCACGGTTTCGGGCTCCGAGCTGGCGCTTCGCTCTTCGGTATCGGAGCGCGATGCTGCCCGTGTGGAAATCGGGATGGAGGTGGAGATCGAAAATCCCGAGACCGGACAGGCGATCTCAGGTGTCATCTCCTCCAAAGCCGACCGGGCCGGCACCGACGGTGTCGCCCCGGACCGTATCTACCTGGAGATCGCCCCATCAGAGCTCCCCACTGAGATCGTCGGCGTCAACGTGAAAGTCACCATTCCGGTCAGCTCGACCGGTGGCGAGGTGTTGGCGGTGCCGGCGGCGGCGCTGTCGGCGACTGCCGACGGGTCGACGATCCTCCAAGTGGAGAATGACGACCAAACCCTCCGCACCGTAACTGTAGAAGCGGGCCTGGCCGCCGGCGGGCTGGTCGAAGTCACCCCGATTCAGGGGGACCTGGCGGAAGGTGATTGGGTGGTCGTCGGTCGTGAGGGCTCCTCGGAGGGGTCGTCGACCGGGACCACTACCGAGACCACCGGCGGCGCATGATCTCGAGCACCCCGGTCGTGGAGCTCAGGGGGGTGGGCCGGACCTTCGCCGTCGGGGACGTATCTGTCCGGGCGCTGGCCGCGGCGTCCCTTTCGGTAGAGCGAGGGGAGTACGTGGCGGTGGTCGGTCCGTCGGGATCGGGCAAGTCGACCATGCTCAACGTGCTGGGCCTGTTGGACCGGCCCACCGAAGGGTCGTACCTCTTCGAGGGAATCGACACCTCCGACCTCAACGAGGGGCAGCGGGCCGGGTTGCGCAGTCGCCGGATCGGCTTCGTGTTCCAATCGTTCCACGTGTTGGCTCATCGCAGCGTCATCGAGAACGTCCTCCTCTCAACCATCTACAGCGGTATGCCTCGGGATGACCGGGTGTCCGCAGCGGAGACGGCCCTACGTCAGGTCGGTCTTGGGCACCGGATGGACTTCCTGCCCAGCAAGCTGTCCGGTGGCGAGCGCCAGCGCGTCGCCATCGCCCGTGCCCTGGTCACCCGCCCTGCAATCCTTCTTGCCGACGAGCCCACCGGCAATCTCGACTCGGCAACCGGGGCCGGCGTGCTCCGGCTGTTCGACGAATTGCGAGCTGAGGGGCTGACCCTGGTGGTGGTCACCCACGACGGTGAGGTTTCGCGCCATGCAGACCGGGCCATCCGACTTCGCGACGGCATGATTGAGGTCGCGCCATGACCGACGCGGGGGCCCCGGAGAACGCAGGAGCCGTCGCCCCGGCGCGGATGTCGCCCCGCGACCTGACCGCCGAGGCAATCGCGGGGATCTTCGCCAGACCCGGGCGCACAGTCCTCACCGTTCTGGGCACAGTGCTGGGAATCGGCGCCCTCGTATCGACCCTCGGGGTCGCCAAGACCGCGGGCAACCAGATCGTCGAGCGCTTCGACGAGTTGGCCGCGACGTCGGTGATCGTCACCAACGAACAGGGGTTCTTCGGCGGTGGTGGTGACGTTCGGGTCGCGATCCCCTTGGACGCCGAGGCCCGTCTGCTTCGGCTCAACGGAGTCACCGCGGCCGGATCGATGGGTCCCGTCGACGTTGGCGAGGCATTGGTTCGCTCGGTCCCGATTCCCGACCCGCTGGCCCAGACCGAGTTTCAGATGAGTGTGTTTGGTGCCAGTCCCGGGCTCCTGAGTGCGATCCGTGGCGAGCTGGCGACCGGTCGATGGTTCGACTCAGGTCACTCGGAGCGGGCCGATCGAGTGGTCATCCTGGGGACCGGCGCCGCGCAGCGCCTCAACGTGACCCGGGTCGCCCAGCAGCCGGTGGTGTTCGTCGGTGAGGAGGCATTCGTGGTGATCGGGATTCTCGACTCAGTGCAGCGTCAACCGGAACTGCTCAACGCCGTCATCATGCCAGAGGGCACGGCTCGGCAGGCCTATGGCTACACGTCGGCCTCCACGGTGCAGATCGACGTCGAGATCGGCGCCGCTTCCCTGATTGCCGAACAGGCTCCGATTGCCCTGTTCCCGGACGAGCCAACGCTGCTCCGGGTTCAGAAGCCTCCCGAGCCGGCCGACCTCCGCCGCGATGTGGAGGGTGACGTGAATGCGCTGTTTCTCGTGCTGGGAGGTGTGTCGCTGCTGGTGGGTGCGATCGGGATCGCCAACGTCACCCTGGTATCGGTCCTGGAGCGGGTCGGTGAGATCGGGCTACGACGAGCCCTGGGCGCGGCCCGCCGCCATGTTGCTGGTCAGTTCCTGATGGAGTCGACCGCCATGGGCCTGGTGGGGGGGATCATCGGTGCCAGCCTCGGGGTGCTCTTGGTGGTGATGATCTCGGTGGCTCGCACCTGGACCCCGGTCCTCGACCCCTGGGTGCCACTTGCGGCTCCATTCGTCGGAGCCTTGACCGGTCTCCTCGCGGGTCTCTACCCGGCCCTCCGCGCCGCTTCGATGGAACCTGTGGAGGCATTGCGGTCGGGGTGAAACCGCCATGGTCGCTACCCATGCAAGTAGGCGTTTCAGCGGACAAGCTACCGGCAGTGCTACACACCAATCCATGAGCGCAACGACATTGAACGTCGACGAGGTCCGCGCTGAGTTCCCGGCGCTGAGCCGGCTCGAGGGAACCAAGCAAGCCGCATACCTGGATGGCCCCGGTGGGACCCAGGTCCCCCGACAGGTCATCGACGCCATGGCCGAGGTGCTCCGGGAGGGAGTGAGCAACCTCGGTGGCGGGTTCGGCTCATCGGACGACGCCGACATCATCAGCACCGAGGCTCGCCGAGCCATGGCCGACATGTTCAACGCCGACCCCAACGAGATCTCCTTCGGCCAGAACATGACCAGCATCACGTTTGCAGTGAGCCGGGCC
>JALYNX010000177.1 GCA_030772935.1 Actinomycetota bacterium
GTGAAGGAGCTCGCCGAGGAGGCCTTCCATATCTATGAGGAACTCGGCGACAAACGAGGGTCGATGTCCTCGCTGATCTCGATGGCCTACGCCCATGTCACCGATCCGACAGCGACGGGCATGGCCGGTCGGATGGAGCACATCCGGGCCCTGCATAACAGCAAGAGCGGCGAAGTCACCGAGAGCCAACGGGCAATCGACGACGCCAACATGCTGTACAGCATCCACACCTATGCCCGGATCAACCTCCAACCCGGTCTCGCCCTGGAACGGGGACGGGAGGCCTTCGACGCCGCGCGCGCCCTCGGCGACCGATGGCTGGAGTGCCTCGCAGCCGGCGGGATGGCGATGAGCTACCTGTCGGTCGGCGAGGAAAGCCAGTGCGGGGCGTGGATCGATCGAGCGGCGAGCGCCGCGATGTCGGTGGCGAGCACCTCGATGGCGCGGCGGCTCGAAATGTGGCGCGGTGCGCACGCCGCCGCCCGGGACGACGTCGCCGGGATGGTCAGTCATTTCGAAAGGGCGGCTGAGCTCGCCGGCCAGAAGAACCTGGGAGCAAGGTCTGAGGCCTATTCAACCCTTGCATTCGAGTTGGCCCGGATCGGAGTCGCCAACGGTGACGACGCGGTCCTGAAGCAGGCGAAGGCGGCGGCCACCGAGACACTGCGCACAGTCCGTCCGATGAGCGGACGTCTCCCCTGGGAGGCGGAGGCCCATGCCGCGCTGGCGCTCATAGCCCAGGCAGAGGGAGACGGGGCAGCGGCAGCCGATGAGGCCCGGGCGGCTCTAGATATTGACGGGGAAACCTTCATCGCCCAGTACCTACACGTGCTCTGGGCGGCGGGGCGCATCCTGATCGTCAACGGCGAGCCGGAGGCCGCAGCGCTGAGTGCCGAGATCCTCGGTGGTTTTACTTACGTGAACATGTCAATCAGCGACCCCCAACTCAAGGCCCGCTGGTTCGAGGTTCCGGCGCATCAAGAACTGGCGGAGATCGTCGGCTTCGAGCCCTCGGAGGCATGGCAGGCCGAAGAAGGTACTCAGCTCAGCGAAGCCGACCTCGCATTGCTCCGGGATCTCGCTTCAGGGACGGTCAGTGTCGGCGAGAACCCCGGTGCGGGCGGCGCGGACGACGTGGACGAGCTGTTGGCCAAGTTGGGGGTGGCCTCGAGGAGCGAGGCGATCGAGTACGCGATCAAAGCCGGTGTCACATGGCAGTGAGGGTGATCATCGACCGGCGGCGCTGCATCGGAGCGGGTACCTGCATGGTCCTCGCCCCATCGGCATTCCAATGGCGTCAAGGGGACTTCTTGAAACCCGAGCTCCTCGATGTGACCACGGTCGACGAGGACCTGCTGCGCGAGGTGGCCGCTGCCTGTCCCACGAAGGCGATCGTGCTCGAAGCGGTAGTCGACTCGGTCGAAGGCGTCGACCTGGTGGTGTGATCCCCGCGGGGTGACCCCTATCACTAGCTTCGAGGTTTCTCGGGAAGGTCAAGAATGAAGACGGAGAAGGTCAACACGTTCAAGGGCGGCGGACAGGGCCCGAAGGTCGCGGTGCTCGGCGGGGGGGTGGCCGGTATGAGCGCCGCTCATGAGTTGATCGAGCGCGGGTTTCGGGTGGCGGTCTTTGAGAAGCAGACCGAGCTGTGCGGAGGCAAGGCGCGGAGCATTCCGGTCCCGATCGGCGGTGACAATGGGACCTGCCCGGATGTCAAAGGTGCCGCCGGCTACTTGCCCGGGGAACACGGCTTTCGCTTCTTTCCCCGCTTCTACCGACACGTCACGGACACGATGACTCGGATTCCCTTCGGCGATGACGGGGGCCATGTCGCCGGCAATCTGACCGATACGACCCGGGTGGCGATGTCCCTCTCCGGGAAAAAGCCGATAGAGCTGCCTTCGAGGTTTCCCCAGACCGAGACCGACTTCCTTCAGATCATTCAAGACATGGTCAGCGACATCCCAGCGGAGTTGGGACTCACGGAGGAGGAGATCGAGTTCTTCGTCGGCAAGCTCTGGCAGGTGCTAACCAGCTGCGACGCCCGTCGCCAGGAGATCTACGAAACGATGGGTTGGTGGGAGTACGTCGGTGCCAGCACCAAATCGGTGGGCTATCAGAAGTTCCTGGCGGAAGGCCTGACCCGGTCCCTGGTCGCGGCGAATGCCCACCTGGCCAACGCCCACGTCGAAGGTGACATCGGTCTGGCTCTGATCATGGACATGATGACGCCCGGCCCGAGCACCGATCGGGTACTGAACGGGCCCACCAACGACGTCTGGCTCCACCCGTGGTTGGAGTATTTGACCAGCAGTGGCGTCGACTACCAGTTCGATCGAAAGATCGACCGGATCGTGTGCACTCCACACAAGGGTCGTCCCGGCGGGAAGATCGATGCGGTCTTCATGTCCGACTCCGCAGGAAACAGCTACCAGCTCGACGACGCCGACTATTACATCGCTGCCTTGCCCGCCGAGGTGATGGCTCGCCTGCTCGACGACGGGATTCTTGATGCCGATTCCTCTCTGGACGGGATCAAGGTCATTGGCACCAAGTTCGTCGAATGGATGAACGGCATCCAGTTCTATCTCAAAGAGGACAGACCGCTATCCCACGGGCACACGATCTACCTCGACTCCCCATGGGCGCTGACTTCGATCTCACAACAACAGTTCTGGCCCGATTTCCCGCTCGAGGATTTCGGAAACGGCGCCGTGAAGGGTGTGATCTCAGTCGACATCTCCAACTGGCATGCCGACGGCATCACGGTCAAGAAGCCGGCGATGTACTGCACCGCCGAGGAGATACACACCGAGGTTTGGGAGGAGTTGAAGCGCGCTCACAGCTTGGACGAGGAACCGCTCACCGATGATTTGCTCTATTGCTGGTTCATCGATCCCGACGTCCAACGCGACCAGTGGCTCTACTCCCTGACCGCACCCGGGCCAACCATGACCCCGGGTGTGGCTCCGCCGATGAACACCAACGCTGAGCCCCTCTTCGTCGCCTACGTGAACACCTGGCGGCTACGACCCCAAGCCTTCACCGCGATATCGAACTTCATGCTGGCCTCGGACTACGTGAGAACCTTCACCTCGGTAGCGACCATGGAGGCGGCCAACGAGGCGGCCCGTCGCGCCGTCAACGCGATCATCGAACGTTCTGGTCATGGGGCGCGCCTTTGCCGGTTGTGGAACGTGACCGAACCGAAGTTCGCTTTCATATTCCGGATGGTCGACCAACACCGGTACGAGCGGGGCCTGCCCTGGAAGGAACCCCCCCTGTTTGCGAAGTCAGCGACCAAGGCAATCGCCATGGGTGGTCCGGTCACCATGACCCTGCGGAGAATGGTGACCCGCGCCTAGCGGGCGGTCTCCCGAAGCGCGGCACGGGTCAAGTCCGCGAAGTGAGCGGCGCTGGTGGCCTCGAACAGCTCCAAGGCCTTTTCGAGATGAGACCGGTTCCCGGACCCGAGACGCCCCAGGTTCAACCGGATCCGCCCTTCCTCGTAGGGCATCCGCAACTCGACTGCGATTTCGAGGCCCTGTTCCCATTCCTTGGCCGCGGCGTCGGGGTTTCCGCTTTGCTCCTTGACCATCCCGGCGTAGCGATGAGCTGCGGGGCGGCCGATGGGGAACACCTTGCTGAAAGCGCGCAGCTTCTTGACGGCTAACTCCGATGCGGTTTTGGCAGACACGGCCTCCCGGGTCCGCCCTGTGGCCCACTGGCCGAGATAGACGTCGGCAACCCCGGTGAACCCATCGAGAGCAAAGACGACCCCGGGACGCTCGGCATACAGGGCCTGGGACGCCGAAGCGGCGGCGGCACGGGCTCGATCCTGATCATCGAGTCGCCAATAGGTCTCGGCCATGAAACCGTAGAGCCAGCCCACGTTGATCGCTCCCACCCCGGCATCGAGCAGAAGCTCACCGTTGCGGAATCTGGACAGCGCGGTGCGATAGTCGCCCTGCCGGAGAAGGCTGGCGCCCTGGAAGAGCCAACCCCACAGCTCGCCTTGTGCATCGTCGCGGCTCGAGCCCGACTCCTTGAGCTGCTCACCGATCTCATAGACTTCGGCGAACCGGCCTTGAATCATCAGCATTTCCCCGGTCGTACCCCAGGTCTCTTCCATCTGGCGGGAGTCGCCGAGCCGCTTGTAGAGATCGAGGGAGTCCCGGAGATCCTGCTCGGTTGTCTCCCAGTCTCCGACCCCCACGCCATAGACGCTGGTTGCGAGACGGACCCAGGCGTGTTCCGGGGGGCGATCCACCTCGTCGGCGACCTCCCGGCTCCTCCGCGAGTAGAGCCGGGCCAGCCGGTGGATGGGCACGATCCCGGCGACGATGCTCATGTTGGCGTAGATCCGGGCGAGTACCGGCGAGGTGCCGGCCTTCTCGGCGAGGTTCAAACCCGAAACGGCGGCGGTTATCAAAGCCCCGGGATCGTTGGCGTAGTAATAGATTTTCATCAACCGCTCATAGGCGGTCGCCGCCTCGATCAGGTCCTCCCTGGCTTCGGCCTGGGACACCGCGACGTCGGCCCTGGCCAACCGATGCCGAAGTTGCAATGCCGAGGCCGCCAGAAGTCTCGCTGCGACGCCGAACTTGCCGTGGCCGACCGGATATCCGTGGAGCTCGAGGGACCGTTCGAAGTGGTCTGCGCTGTGATCGACCCGGCCCATACCGAGGTAAGCCTCGGCGAGGTCCTGTTCCATGCGGGCCAGGCTCCCGGCCGGCACTTTTTGGCTCGGTTTGAACTTCCCCAACTCGCCCTTGCCCGTCGCCAGATCGATGGCGTCGGTGAGAAACCCGATCGACTCGCGGTGGGCGAAGTTGCGAAGTGACTTTCGGCCTGCCCGGCCGAGGTAGTCGAGGGCCTTGTCGACATCGCTGCCTTCCGACTCCGGACTGAGGCTGTTGCGCCAGTGGTGGGCCAGGGTGGTGGCGACGGCATCGAGGTCGGCGGCGTGCTCGGCCTCGAGCGACACCGCCAGCGCCCGGTGGAGCTCACTCTTCTGGGCGAAGAGAAGCAATCCGTAGGCGATGTCTCGGGTGATGGCGTGGCGGAACCGGTACCTCGACCGATGCAACAACACCTCCTGCACCAGGTCGAGCACGACCAGGGTGCGAAGGCTTTCGGTGGCTTCGGCGGCGTCCATCTCGCCCGGGTAGATCTCGACAAGGGTCTCCACAGAGAACTCCCGGCCGATGACGCTGGCCACTTTCAAGATCGACTGCTGCCGTGCCGACAACCGGTCGAAGCGCCCGATGATGATGTCCTGGACAGTGGTGGGGAAGTCCACGTCATGGAGATCCTGAACGTTGGGGGCGAGACGGCTCTCCCCGTTCTCGATGATGAGCAGACCTGCGTCTCGCAGCGCGAAGGCGATCTCCTCGCTGTAGTACGGATGGCCATCGGCTTGTTCGATGATGAGCTCGGTGACCGGGCCGGGAACGCTGGTAACACCGAGACACCGCTCCACCAACTGCATCACCTCGGCGGGGAGCAGCTCGGAGAGGACGACATGTTCGGTGTGCTCGTCCTCGAGAAGGCGTCCGTACTCGGCGGGGGCAAAGCGCCCTGAGCCTTCACCAAAGGGGCGGGTGGCAATGACGAGCAACAGCGAGGGGACCTCGCGCACCACCCTCTCGGCTATCGCCCACGACGCCGAGTCCACCCAATGACCGTCGTCGATCACCAGCACGAGCGGAGCAGTTCGAGGAGCGCCCCGGACGATCGCGGTGAGGAGACGCAGAGTGTTCTCGCCCCGCAGTTCAGGCTCCATTCCGGCGGTCAAATCGGAGTCTTCGACCCGGGCGGAAACCATCGTGGCGAGAAGACCCTGCCGTTCGGCCAGCCACGGATCGGCTGCGATGAACTCGAGAAGCCTGTTCTCGGCTTCGAGGTCCTCGCCTCCGAACAGCTTGCGCAGCACCGACCTCCATGCGTAGAAGGCTGTTGCCTGTTCGATTTCCTCGCCGGAAGTAGTGATGACAGTGGTGCCGAGCAACTCGGCCTGCTCGACGAAGTCGGCCAAGAGACGTGATTTTCCGATGCCCGCTGCACCCTCGATGAGAATGGCGCCACCCTTGCCGGCGTGAAGCTGGGCCAGACTGGCGGCGACAACGCTGCGTTCCTTGTCCCGGCCGACCAGGCCACCCTGGCTCATACGACGAGCGGCGCTGGAGGACCCAGCACCTGCGATCGCGATGGCTTTGTGAATTGTCACCGGGCGGTCGAAGCCCTTGAACTCTGTGGGACCGATCATGGAGAAATTGGCGCGGTGGCCCGGTTCGCTGGTGATCTCCTCGGAGACATAGACCATGCCCGGTGGTGTCTGCTGCATGATCCGGGCGGCGAGACTCACGATGGGGCCGTGGATTCCGTAGGTCATCCGGGTGGGGCCACCGTAGGAGCCGACGTAGGCCACACCTTTGGCGATCCCGACCCGAATCTGGGAGGGAGCACCGGATTCGGGCGACTCGGTCAGCTCCAGGGCAGCGACCACTGCACGACGGGCTTCATCCTCATGGGAAACCGACGCCCCGAACACGGCGTAGAGGTGAGCTCCCTTGTCGTCGATGAGGGTTTGGAGGACGACTCCTTCGTACTTGGCGAAGACGTCCTGGGCCCGGGAGACCACAGCGTCGAGTGCCTTGCCTGCATCGTCGTCCATCACGTGATCGATCCCCTCGAATCCAACGAATAGCGCGACGACCTCGCGCAGTTCGGCCATCAAACCTTGGAGCCCCTGTTGAATCCGCTCATGGACGGGAGGCAAAAGCCATTCGCTGGCGACTGCCTCGTCGATGGCGACAGCTTCGAGCGCGGTGATCCGATGCGAGGTGGCATTCAGGGCTTCGACGAGGTGACGGACGCGGCGGTCGGTGGTGACGGTTCGGATCACGGCCTCGCTCAGGGCATCAACCACCTCCGGAGTCACTGCGACCTCGCCTGCTTGCAGCTGCTTGGCCTCGGCTGACAGCTTTTCGACTACCTCCCCAGCCAGCACATCCATATAGGAGTGCTCGGCACGACCGACCCGTATCCGACGTGAGAGTCCGGATGCGACCGCCACCTTGATGTCGATATCCCTCGCTGGTCCGTCGGCTTCCTGCTCCCGAAACGACTGGATGAAAGAGAGCAGGTCCCATGCGGCCGCGGTCGCACCGGCGCCGTCGTCACCATCGAACCAGCAGGTGACGGAGTCACCGCCGAATGAGATGACACTGCCACCGTGGCGATGGATCGCGGTGGTGACGGGGCCAAAGACCTGGTTCAGGAGTTGGGAAAGCTCCTCCGCCCCCCGTTTGGCTCCGAG
>JALYNX010000178.1 GCA_030772935.1 Actinomycetota bacterium
CCACCCTGGCGAATGTTCTCCAGAAGGTCTCTGCGAATTCGGGAGACATCGAGGCAACCTACGAGATCGATGCCCGCGTCGAGGGTCTGGTCGTGGGCGACGGGTTTGTCTGGTTGGTCAGCTCTGACAACGGAGGTGAAGTGCTCCGCTTCGACCCCGCCACCGGGGCCGTAAGCACGACGATCCCGATTGGTGGCTCGCCAGGGTGGGCGCATTGGTTCGGAGGAAGTCTTTGGATCAGCAATGAAGACAATGAACTGCTCCAGATCTCTGCCGAAGGTGAGATCGTTTCCACCCGGGCCGGCGAGCTCAAAGGCGGCGAGGGTCTCGGCTATCTCTGGGTCAACGATCCGGAGACGGAACTGATCTCCAGCCTTTCCGAGGACGGGACGGTGGGAGAGATCGTGATTCCAACCGGGCCGGGACTGGACACAATGAGTGGACCAGGGATACGTCAGGTGAGTGAGGCCGGCGGCCGTCTCTTCCTGTTGGACGGCGACTACCCGTGGGGCACCAACCTGGCCGTCTTCGACCCCATCACCGGTGAGTTCGGACCGTTCGTCAGCCTCACCTTTGGGCTTCTCGACATGATCGAATACAACGGCTACCTATGGGTGACCTCCCACACTGACCATCTCCTGATTCGCGTCGATCCGTCGACGGGTGAACAGCGTCGCTACCCGATGCCGGGAATGGCGGCCGGCTTGGCAGTGGCTGACGGGGCGTTGTGGATGACGTTCTATCACCCAGGCGCCCTGGTCCGGCTCGACCCCAACGCCGACCTGATCGAAGCGGGTGAGGTCGTGGTCGACAACTGGAATGGGTTCCCACATCGTCTGTTGTGCACCGGGAGCAACAGCGCAGGCGGACCCACCATCATCCTCGAGCGCGGGGACTGGATCGAGTACGGCTACTGGTCGGTGGTCCAGGCCAAGCTCTCCAATGAGGGATATTTGGTCTGCGCCAACGGATATGTGGAAGGCGAGGCGTCATCGGAGCAGCGGGCCGCCGACCTGGGGGAGGCCCTGACCGAGGCCGGGATCACCGGCCCCTATGTCCTGGTCGCGGCTGGTCATGGTGTGCACTCCACCCGTCTTTTCGCCGATGGGCGGGACGACATCGCCGGCGTGGTCTTGGTGGACCCGGTACCGGTTGGGTTCCAGGACGTGTTCAGCGAGGCACTGCCGTCCGAGCCCGGAAGTCCAGAGTGGGTCGACATCGATCCTGCTGTGGCTGTGTCGCTCAGCGATTTTGGCGACGCTCCCCTGGTGGTCATCGGCGGCGACCCGGAAGCAGTGTTCCTTTCACAGCGCTTCGTAAACAGCTTCGGCCGCGAAACGGCTGAGACTCTGAACAATGCCTGGCAGGACGGGCTCGCCTTCTACGCCGGTCTTTCGACCGACACCCGCTCGGTGATTGCCGACGGGACTGGGATACACATGATCGTCTGGAACCAACCCGACCTGGTGGTCGAAGAGATACTGAACGTGGCGGGATCGCTCGGTGAGTGACCGGACCGTCTCCCCCCACCATTTGACATTTATATCGCCAGTCGATATATCTATGGACGACACACCCGTGGCCACGGTTGTCTCGTTGAAAGAGATCGGTCGATATGGCAAAGGCAGTAGTTGATCCGATGGAGGTGCCGCCGCTGCCTCTGGCAGAGCTGCACATCCTGTTGGCATTGGCGGACGGTGAAAAGCACGGCTATGCGGTGATGCGCGAGGTCGAGCGGATGACCGACGGTGAAGTCAGGATGGGTCCGGGCACGCTTTATGGGGCGATCAAACGGATGTTGGGCGCAAACCTAGTCGAGGAAACCGAAGAACGACCAGACCCCGATGTCGATGACCAGCGACGGCGCTATTACCGAGTCACCGGGCTCGGGGTGCGTGCCCTGGCGGCCGAGACGGAACGGCTGGAGCGACTGGTGAGCACTGCTCACGCCAAACAGGTCAGGCGCAGGCTGGAACCAGGAGTCCAGGGAGCATGAGATGAATTTCCACGAGAGGGTGTATCGATCACTCCTCGTGCTGTACCCGGAGGCACATCGTCGCGAATACGGCGAGCCGATGGTGCAACTGGTGGGAGATCTCTTCCGGGACGAACGGGGCGGCCTCCGCACCCTAAGGCTGTGGTGTCAGATCATCGGCGACCTGGTGAGGGCCGCGCTCTCCGAAAGAATGGAGATGACCATGGATACTCTCAAAGATCGATGGTGGCGCATGGCTGCCGGTCTAATGAGCTTCTCAATCGCCTGTGTCGCGATCGCCAATGTCTTCACTGAGTGGACCGGCGGAGTTCTCCTCGTCAGGCTCGGCCCTGCATTCTTGGCGATACTTGGAATGGCTTCCGTGTTTGGTGGGCTGGTCGTGCGAAGGCGAAACGCTGCACGAGGTAGCACGATGATCGGCGTGGGCCTCCTTCCCGGAGTCACACTTATGGCCGTGTTCTGGTCGCCGATCCTCGTGGCCGTGGGGACCATCGCGTTGATCCTCGCTCTCACCGCATTCGTGAACGCGATGATCGAGCGACCGGCCAGGCTCACCGACGAGGTCGACGCCAGGAGATAGGGGCAGGCCTCAAGCGACCATCGAGAGTGGTCGATGTAGGTGACTGTGATCGTGGTGTGGAGTCGACGCGTCCTTGTTCTCGCCGCGATGACGGCCGCACTGCTGATTGCCTTCAGCCTGGTCGCGGCCCGGTCCGCCGATGCCTATCCGGTGCCCCCTGAGGCTGGCCCGGTCGACACTACCAATCCCAACCGTGTCATTGGCAACGGCACACCCCAAAGTTGCACCTCGGCCGCCGTCGTGGCCGCCGTGGCTCAGGGCGGGATCATTACTTTCAACTGCGGTCCGAATCCGATGAGCATCGTGATGACGCAAACCGCCAAGATCGTGAACGACACCGGTCCCGAGATCGTCATCGACGGTGGTGGTCTGGTCACGCTGAGCGGCGGTGGAGTGCGTCGCATCCTCTATATGAACACCTGTGACCAGGCGCAGAAGTGGACGACTTCTCACTGTCAGAACCAGGACCATCCAAGACTCACCCTGCAAAACCTGACATTCGTGGACGGCAACTCGACAGGGTCCGCCGAAGGGACCGAAGGAGGGGGCGGGGGCGGCGCGGTCTTCGTGCGGGGCGGACGATTCAAGGTTGTGAACAGCCAGTTCATCGGAAACCGATGCGACCCGACGGGGCCCGACGTCGGCGGCGCAGCTCTGCGGGTGTTCAGTCAGCACGACAATCTTCCGGTCTACGTCGTCAACACCACCTTCGAAGGCGGCGTCTGCTCCAACGGCGGAGGGATCAGCAGCATCGGCGTCTCCTGGACCATCATCAACAGTGTCTTTCGCAACAACCAGGCGATCGGGTGGGGCGCCAACCCGCAGCAAGGCGGCACACCCGGCGGGGGCAGCGGAGGCGCTATCTATCTCGATGGCAATACGTTCACCTTGCGGCTACTGGGGAGCACGATCGAGAACAACCACGCCAACGAAGGTGGAGGCGCCATCTTCTTTGTCAGCAACAACAACACCGGGACCCTGGTCATCGACGAATCCGTGCTTCGACACAACCCCAGCGACGGGTTCGAGACCAGCGGCTATCCGGGCATCTTCGTCCAAGGCGCCGGAACTCCCCAGGTGACCAACTCGGTGATCTCCAATCAGCAAGACGTTCCCAACATCTGTCAGCCCAACCTGGAATGCGATCGGGTGATCTTCCAGGACTCCGGCGGCCGCTGGCACCGGTGGGAAACGATCTCGGCCCCGCGCCTGACCACTTCCTTCTACTTCGGCAATCCGGGAGACGCTGCCTTCGCCGGGGATTGGAACTGCGACGGCGTCGACACGCCGGGTCTTTACCGGCAGTCCGACGGGTTCGTCTACTTGCGCAACTCCAACACCCAGGGAATCGCTGACATCCAGTTCTTCTTTGGCAACCCGGGGGACATCCCACTGGCAGGTGATTTCGACGGCGACGGCTGCGACACGGTGTCGATCTACCGCCCCTCGGAGCAACGGGTCTACGTCATCAACGATCTCGGGACCAACGACCTCGGCCTAGGAGCCGCCGACTACTCCTTCGACTTCGGCAATCCCGGAGACAAGCCATTTGTCGGTGATTTCAACGGCGACGGGATCGACACGGTCGGATTGCATCGGGAGTCCACCGGCCTGGTCTACTTCAGGGATTCGAACACAACCGGGATCGCCCAGGCCCAGTTCATCTTTGGCGACCCCGGTGACCAGATCGTCGCCGGCGACTGGATCGGCACGGGCCGAGACACGGTGGCGGTGTACCGACCGTCGACTCAGACGCTGTACGTCAGATACTCCAACAGCGCCGGCTACGCCGACGTTCAGCTCGTTGCCGGTCGATTCACCGGTCTCGCCGCCGCTCGCTGACCTGACTCTGAGCTGGCAGGTGTAGACCTCAGCGTGACCCTCTGCGGGCGCCGGCGCCACCTCCGCCGAACAGGATCCCGGCTCCGAGCACAAACCCAAAGTCGTACCAGTTCCCGTTGTTGTGCACCTCGTAGAAGTTGACGTTGTCGGTGAACAGTGAGATCACGAAGGTGACGGGAGCAATGAGACCATGCCACAGCCCCAGCCAGAACCCGGCAACTGTGCCCCCCTCCACCGCAGCCCCCAGCTCTGGGTTGACTCCGGCTACACACGCCGACAGCGCTAGGGCAACCAGAACCAGCACAGCCATATTCAGGACGAGACGCCGATCCGGCCTCATATGGTGACCACGACTTTGCCCTGGGCGTGGCCCTCGCCGACGTAGCGGACGGCGTTGGGCGCCTCGACCAGCGGGTAGGTCCTCTCTACCGCGGGCGTGATCTGGTTGGCTTCGATCATCCCACTCAAAGTCTGGAGGTCTTCAACTCGCTCCACTGCCATCAAGGCTACGAGTTTTTGGCTCACCAACGGTGACAAGACCAGCGTCGGCAGGAGGCGCCCGGCGGGGCCTGCCCATTTACCGCCGCCCTCGCCACCGACGATGACCAGGGCACCCTTAGGCGTGAGAGCCCGGCGGAGCTGGGCGAGAGGACGGTTGCCGGCGGTGTCGATGATGACGTCGTACTCGAGGGTGCCTTCAGCGAAATCCTCGCGGGTGTAGTCGATGATGTGGTCGGCGCCCAGCGACCGGACCAGGTCGATCTTGGCGGTGCTGCACACACCCGTTACCTCGGCACCGTATGCCTTGGCGATCTGCACGGCGTAGGTGCCGACCCCTCCTCCGGCGCCGATGATCAGCACCTTGTGTCCGGGCTCCACCTGTCCCTTGTCGCGGACAGCTTGAAGCGCGGTCACCCCCGAGATGGGCACCGCGGCTGCTTGCTCGAAGCTGAGGTTGGCCGGCTTGAGGGCGAGCCTGTCCTCGCGTGCAGACGCATACTCGGCGAAGGAGCCCTCGCAGGTGCCGAACACCTCGTCACCGGGCTGGAACCGGGTCACGTTCTTACCGACTGCCTCGACGCGCCCGGCGACGTCCCGACCGCGGATCGGGAACTTGGGTTTGCGCAGCCCGTAACCCATGACTCGCACCAGATAGGGCAGGCCGGTCATCAGGTGCCAGACCCCGGGGTCGACCCCGGCGGCGTGGACCCGAACCAATACCTGGTCGTCGTCGGGCACCGGCATCTCGACGTCCCTGAACTCGAGGACGTCGGCCGAGCCGTAGCTGTCTTGGACTATCGCTTTCATGATGCTCCTCAATTCGTACGTTGTAAGTAGTACGTCGTAAGGTACACGTAGGTCCTGAGGCTTGTCAAGTAGTCCCACTGACTTACCATGTACGGTTACCATTGGACCGATCCAGATGGCTGCCCGAACCGACACCGACGCTGAACCACGGATCCCGTTGCGCAAAGATCGGGTGCTGGCCGCCGCTATCGCCCTCGCCGATGAATCCGGGATCGAATCACTGACCATGCGTCGGCTAGCCCATGAGCTTGGGGTGGAGGCGATGTCGCTCTACTACCACGTGGCCAACAAGGAAGAGGTTCTCGACGGGATGGTCGATGTCCTCCTCAGCGAAATCAACGCAGAGGTGAGCGCGATCGAGGCGGGGACCGATTGGAAGGCAGCGATGCGTAGGAGGATCCTTGCCGCCCGTCAGGTGCTGCTACGTCATCGCTGGGCACCCGGTGTCATCGAGTCGCGGGTCAATATGGGGGAAGGCGTGGTCCGCTATTTCGACACATTGCTCGGGTTGTTTCGAGCCGGCGGCTTCTCCTACGACCTTGCCCATCATGCGCTTCACGCCCTGGGGAGCCGAGCCCTCGGCTTCACCCAGGAGTTGTTCGACCCCGCGGACGACGCTGGTGAAGACGACGCCATGGCAATGCTCGAGCAAATGGCCGATCAGCTTCCCAATCTGGTGGGGATGATGATGGAGATCAGCCACGACGATCCGGAGTCGACCCTTGGTTGGTGCGACGACCAGACGGAGTTCGAATTTGGGCTCGACCTGATCCTCGACGGGCTCGACGCACTTCGCCCAAAGGCGTGATGTCGCGTCGAATCGAGTCTCTTGGCTTGGGTTAGGTTGGTCAGATGATTCGGTACGAGCGATCCCCCGACGTCGTAGAGCACTCGACCCCAACGGGAACGATGATCCGTTTGACGGCCGACAGCTGGCGGGTACTCGTGACGCTTCCAATCGGAGGTGTGGCTTTCGCTCGCGTGCGGCCACGCTCCGTCGAAAGCGAACGGGCTTGGGTTCCGATTCGCGACTACACGTGGACAGTGCAGATGCTCGCACTTGCCGCACCGCTGGTGGCACTACTGATCAGGAGGTTTGTCCGATGACAGAAGTAAAGGGCGAACAGCTCGACCAGATGCTGGACCGAGCGGGTGACCAGCTCCGGCAGGCCCTCGAAGGGCTGTTCGGCGAAGCATCTCCGTCAACTGTCTTCTCAGATCCCCACGTGATCGGAGACAATCTGGTGTTCACCGCAGCGGCATGGGAACGGGGCGGCGGCTTCGGATTCGGTGTCGGTCAGGGTGATGACCCGAAC
>JALYNX010000179.1 GCA_030772935.1 Actinomycetota bacterium
CCCACGAGGAACATCTCTATCAGCTGTCCATCGAGGGGCTGCAATCCGGGTTCCCACCACTACGGACCATGTCGGGCAGAGGAGGCAACCTCCCCCGTCGCGACCTACAACTCATCGGCCGCCTCGACGAGCAGCGGTTGGTGGGAGCCGCCATCCAGGCCAATCGGCTGGTCACCGTCACCGGGCCGGGCGGAGTGGGGAAGACCAGTCTCGCCCTCAAGGTGGCTGGCGACCTGTCCGAGTCCTTCGGAGACGGTGTGTGGTTCGTCGAGGTGTCGAGAGTCGCCGAGGAATCGCTCCTCGCTGCCAGTGTTGCCCGTCAGCTGCACATCACCGAAAGCCCGCACCAACCCCTTATCGACACCCTCGCATCGAGGCTGGGCCGGGCTCGCGCCCTTCTCGTCCTCGACGGTTGCGAGCATCTGATCGATGCCGTAGCAAAGCTCGCCGAGTATCTCCTCGACGCCACCACCCATCTCAAGATCCTTGCCACCAGCCGCGAGCTGCTCTCGATCAGGGGCGAACAGCTCATCCACGTCGGCCCCCTCCCCATCCCCGGGCCGGGGGCACAGTCGCTCAGCGACATCGCCTCGTTCGACTCAGTCGCACTTTTCGTGGCACGGGCCCGACTCGTGGTGCCCGGGTTCGAGATGGACGCCCAGAACGCCTCTTTGGTCGCCGAGGTCTGCCGCCGGCTCGACGGTATCCCTCTGGCTATCGAGCTCGCCGCCGCCCGACTGAAAGTGTTGTCCGTCGCTCAACTCGTACAACGACTCGATCAGCAATTCGCCCTCCTCTCGGGGACGCTGCGGGACATGCCGCCACATCAGCAGACGCTGGAAACCACCCTCGACTGGAGCTACGACTTCCTCTCAGGAGCAGAACGACTCCTCTTCAAACGGCTTTCGATCTTCTCGGGCGGTTTCACACTCGAGGCGGCGGAGCAGGTCTGCTCCGGCGATCAGGTGGTCGATGAGCATGTCGTGAACTTGTTGGGAAGGTTGGTTGAGACATCCCTGGTAATGGTCGGCGGGCCCGATAGCCAGCGATACCGCCTCCTGGAGCCGATCGCGCACTACGCCAAGATGCGTCTCGATGCTGAAGGGCGTAGTGACGACCTCAGGGACCGACACGCTCGCTTCTACATCGCACTCGCTGAACACGCCGACGATCAGCTGCTGGGGCGAGATCAGACGACTGCTGCGAACCGCTTGGAGCAGGAGCACTACAACCTACGCAACGCACTGGAATGGCTCTTCACCTCCGGCGACTACGAAGGCGCCCTCGCGCTTGCCGGTGCCTTGCGCTGGTTCTGGGTGATCAAGCGCGAGGTGTCAGAGGGAGCGGAGTGGATCGAGCGGACACTGACCAAGCGAGAGGGCATGCCCATCGCCAAAGTGGCGCGAGCGCTCAACGGCGCCGGTCTGCTGGCTATCAGACGAGTCGATTTCACGCGCGCCGATTCCGCCCTCAGCGAAGGCCTCGATCTCTACCGTCAGGTGGGCGACGGCCACGGTGAGGCGAGACAGACCTACCTCTTGGCGGTCCTGGCCTGGTTTGAGGACGACCTGGAAAAAGCCGATCGTCTCATCACCCAGGCCGAGCAGTTGAGCCGTGCCAACAGTGAGGACTGGGGATTGGCGTGGTCGCTGGCGGTCAAGGGCACTATGGCGCGATTGGCGGGTGATCTCGTCGAGGCGAGGAAGTGGATGCTGGAGAGTCATCAGATCTTCCTGGAGCGGATGGGCACCCTCGACATCGGCTGGTCGCTGCTCCGACTCGGGGCGTTAGCCCGTGACGAGGGGCGTTACAGCGAAGCTGAAGAGCGATACAGCGCTGGTCGAAGTCTCCTTTTCAACGCGGGCGACACCCTCGGCCTCGCCCACGCCGACGCCGGCCTAGGAGCCATGGCCTGGCTCGGTGGCGATCATGAGCACGCCCTCGATCTCTACCGATCCGTCCTGGAGGGTTTCAGCCTTTCCGAGGAGGCCTCGAACAACCTCTTCGAGTTGAAGACAATGATTCAGGGCAATCCCTCGACCGCCGAGCTCCAGGAGATCGTCGAATCGAACCGGAACCGCGCGGTGTGGATCGAGGGTCAGGCCGGAGCGCGAGCCGCCCTGGCCGAGTATCTCTATCACGTCGGCAAGACCGCATATCGCCACGACGATGTCCATAGGGCGAGGGCGGCCCTCGCGGAGAGTCTGAACCTGGCCGACAGTGCCGGAGATGCACGCGGGGCGGCGATCGCGGTTGCGGGGCTGGCAGTGTGCGCCCACAGGCTGGGTGACAACGAGACAGCAGCCCGGCTCTTCGGGCTCGCGGAGTGGATCGCGAGCGACAACCACGTTCGAATCTGGCCCCCACCCGACGAGCCTGACTATGCGCAGCAGGTCGGAGCGGTCAGAGAAGTGCTTGGTGCCGGTTTCGCCCGGGCCACCATGGAAGGCGAAGCGCTGAGCATCGAGCAAGCCGTGGCACACGCCCACCAAGAAACGACATAGCGGCCAGTCCTAGTAGTCGATGCCGCGCCGCGCCATGACCCCGCGGTCGAAGGCGTGCTTCAACTTCACCATCTCGGTCACAGTGTCGGCGACGTCGATCAGCTCGCCTGGAGCGTCGCGACCGGTGAGGATCTGGTTCACATTCTCCGGCCGGTCTGCAATCGCGGCCAAGACGTCCTCGATGTCGATCCAACCCCAGTTGATCGGATACGTGACCTCGTCGAGCACCACGAGGTCGTATTCGCCAGATCCGATCTTTTCCCGGGCCACCAACCATGCCTCGCGAGCTATGGCCTCTGACTCCTCCATATCCTGAGAATCCCAGGTGAACCCGTCACCCAGCGCCCACCAATCGATCCCGAGCTGTCTCCCAATCGTCTCCTCGCCCACACGCCATTCCCCCGATTTGAGAAACTGGACCACCCCGACCCGCCAGCCACGGGCCACGGCGCGCAACGCGGTGCCAAAGG
>JALYNX010000180.1 GCA_030772935.1 Actinomycetota bacterium
GGCCAGGGGGATCCCGAGATCCCGGAGCGCGACGATCCGTTGCAACTCGGGGATCTGCGCTGCGAGGTAGTACCGGTAATGCGAATCAGGATCGGTCCAAGCGGGCCGGAATAGCTCGATGGTGTCATAGTGCCGCAACTTCTTGGCGGAGACCCCGGTCAGATCGGCGAACGAGCCGATGGTGAACATTCAACAAGATTAGCTTGACCTTCCCACAGTAGGAAGGTTCATACTGAGGGCGACGGGAAGGAGACCCTGTGAAACAGATCCGCATCGCGGCCCAGTTGCACCCTCAGCATGGTGAATATGCAGGGTTGCGTCGCTCGGTCCAATCCACCGAGGAAATGGGTTTTGACGTCGTCTACAACTGGGACCACTTCTTCCCTCTCTATGGGGAAAGGGACGGCAGTCATTTCGAGTGTTGGACCATGCTTGGGGCGTGGGCAGAACAGACCTCACGTATCGAGATCGGGGCCCTCGTCACCTGCAACACGTATCGCAACCCCGATCTGCTGGCGGACATGGCCCGCACCGTCGATCACATCTCAAGGGGTCGGCTGGTGCTCGGGATGGGTGCCGGATGGTTCAGACGCGATTACGCCGAGTACGGCTATGAGTTCGGCCGCGCCGGCTCGCGCCTCGATGACCTCGCGATGGCTCTCTCCAGGATCAAGGCGCGCTGGGAAGTGCTCAACCCGAAGCCGATACGGACACCGCCGATCCTGATCGGGGGCACCGGGGAGCGGAAGACACTTCGCATGGTGGCCGAGCATGCCGACGGATGGCATGCCGGGTTTCCCGATCATCCGTCGGAGTTGGAGCCCAAGGTGGAAGCCTTACTCGCGTGGTGTGCCCACTTCCGCCGTGATCCGGCCGAGATCGAGTGGGGAATCGGCCTCGAGGTAGAGGGCAAGGACCGGGTTCTGGCGGAGCATGCCGAAACCTATCTGGATATGGGTTTCACCCAATTCACACTCGGGTACGACGGGCCCGAATGGAACACGGGAGACGCAGGTGACTGGCTGTCGTGGAGGGACGAGAAGAACCGATGACAGACATTCACGAGCGTGGGCACCAACTCCGTTTCGGACTGGTGACCCCCCAGATGTGGCGAAGTTGGGACGACGTGTTGGAGCTTTGGTCGCGGGCTGAGGCCGCAGGTTGGGATGCGGCGTTCGTGGTCGATCACTTCATCTCAGACTGGGAGGGCGAGATGGGGGCCAACCTCGAGGCATTCACGACCCTCGGCGCCCTGGCGCGGGAGGTCGATCGGATCCAGCTCGGGGTGTTCGTGGCGGGAATAACCCATCGACCACCGATGGTCCTGCTCAAGGCCGCTACCACGCTGGATCAGGTTTCCGACGGCCGTTTCGTCTTCGGGCTGGGTGCAGCTTGGAACGAACGAGAACACGAGGCCTATGGCATTCCGTTCCCGACTCCTCGGGATCGAGTGGGAGCCGTAGAGGAAACCTTGACCGCTCTCCGTTACCTCGAGGTCCAGGACCGCACCGATTTCGTCGGCCAGTACCTACACCTCGTCAACGCTCCCTTCGAGCCGAAACCGGTCCGTGGCCGGCTTCCGGTGGCGGTGGGGAGCCGTCGCCCGCGCATGCTCGACATCCTCTCCCGTTTCGGCGACTACTGGGACACCCCTGGATCCATCGAGGATGTGATCAGCAGCGGCGAAATGCTCGACGCCGCCTGTCGGCGACACGGCCGGAATCCAGACGACATCGTGTGGATGCACGAAGAGATCGCGAGAGATTCGCACGCCACCCCGGATGGGCTGGAGGCTCGGGTGGCCGCACTGTCGGAGGTGGGTGTCAGTTTCTTCCTCGTCAACATCTGGCCCCGGTCTGATTCGTCGGCTATCGAGCGACTCGGGACCGACCTCGAGCGGCTCCGGGAGCGGATGGCCTGACCTTCGAAACTAGGTCGTTGCGGGTCCGAAGGTGACTAATTCATTGTGCATCCTGACCTGCCCTACGGGCCGACCTTCGGGTACACTCGCAAGCCTGCGGCGAAATACCTGGGAAGACCCGAGTGGATCGACGCTGCGGTGCGGCCGTTTGGTCGCCAGCAAATGTCGGGCACGACCCGACTCAGTTGAAAGCAGGAAGGAAATCAATGAAAAGAATGAGCAATCGTCCGCGATGGCTCCTCTTGTTGTTCGTGTTCGCACTGGTCGTAGCGGCCTGTGCCGGGGACACGGAGAGCACCACAACGACTGGTGCTCCCGACGAAACGACAACAACCGCGGCTAGTGGCGAAACCACCACCACGGAGGCAGCCGTCGATTCGGCCATGACGCTCACGGTTGACATCAACCCTGAAGCGGTGTGGAGCGATGGGACGCCGATCACAGCGGCGGACTTTGAATGTACGTGGAACGCAAACTTGAACACCCCTGGAGCGATCTCCACCGTCGGATGGGACCAGATCCTTTCGGTCTCCGCCGGTAGCAGTGACAAGCAGGTAGTGGTCGAGTTCGCGACCGTGTATGCCCCCTATAGAGGTCTGTTCATCCAGATCCTCCCGCAGCACGTGATGACCGACCCGACATGTATGGATGTGTCAGGCGACTTCCTGGACGCCATCCCGGTGTCGGCACGTCCCTGGCAGCTGACCTCATGGAGCCTGGACCAGGCGATCCTCGAGCCAAACGCCGCTTACTGGGGCGACGACGCTCCTGTGGCGTCGCGGATTGTCATGGTCCCGAGAACCGATGATGGTGGAATCGCCGCTTTGGGAGCTGGTGAAGTCGACTTCATCTTCCCGCAGGCGTTCGCCGGCATCACCGATGCTCTGGCGGCGGACAACATCCAGTTCACTCCCGGATACGGGACGAACTACGAGGGTCTGTACTTCCAGCAGGGTGAGGAGCGGGGCGGTCCCTTCTCCGACCCCGTGTTCCGGGAGGCGTTCTCGAAGTCCATCGACCGTGAGCTGATCCTGGCCAACATCTACGACCCGATCTTCCCTGGTGCCCCGCTGCTTCAGTGTGGGCTCTGGGTTCCGACCGTCGGTCCCTGGTGTGACAACACCCAGTTCGTGGACAGCTACGACCCGGAGGGCGCAATCGCCCTTCTCGAAGGTGCCGGCTGGGCCTTGAACGGTGACGGCTTCTGGGCGAGTGCCGACGGGACGGTCCCTGAGATCAAGTGGATGGTCAACACCCCGAACCCACGTCGTGAGGCCACCCAGGCTCTCATGATCCCCGAGTTCGCGGAGGCCGGCTTCAACGTCGTCGCCGACAACGGCGATGCCGCGGCCGTGTTCCAGCAGCGTCTGCCTGCAGGTGACTACGACCTCGCGATGTACATCAACACCGCGTCCCCGGATCCCAGCGTTACCTCGATCATGAGCTGTAGCCAAGTCCCGAGTGCCGAGAACAACAACCAAGGCCAGAACTCCGTGTTCTGGTGCAATGAGGACGCCAGCGCCCTCATGGCTGAGTCCGACACGACGATCGACGAGGCGGCTCGCGCCGACCTGATCCATCAGATCGGGCAGGCCATGGTCGATGATCATGTGATGTTGCCGTTGTTCCAGTTCCCGAACATCGCCGCATGGCGTACGGACCGGATCGAAGGTGATGCACCGAGTGCAGATGCGGCCAACTACCGCGCCTTCAACAACAGCTCGCATCTGTGGACCCCACTGTCCGACAGTGGTGAGATCATCATTGGTGCCGAGCAATGGCCCGAGTGCATCAACCCGGTGACGGAGTGTGCCAACTCGTCCTGGATGGTGTGGACCGCTACGTTCGTGGTGCTTCCAAATGTTTGGGACACGACCAGTGATGGAGGGTTTGTCCTCACCAACCTGGTGGCAGGCGAGCCGACCGTTACGGTCAACGAGTAGATCAACTAGCTTGTTTGGGGTGCCCGCCTCGTCGGGCACCCCAAACCAAACCCGAACAAATACAACGGAGGGACGAGGACGATGGCGAGGTTCATCGCTCTAAGAGCCGCCTGGGCTATCCCGGTGCTTCTGATAGTCACGTTCCTGACCTTTTGGGCGGTCAAGTCGGCTACCGACCCGGTACAGAGCTACCTTCGGATCAATAGCCGAGCCACCCCCGAGATGGTCCAGGAGTACCAAGAGAAGCACGGTCTGATCGGGTCGACCCCCGAGCAATACGTCCGCTGGCTTGGTCACTTCGTCACCCTCGAGTGGGGCAACTCGATCAAGGGAAACCGCCCGGTCTGGCCCGACCTCAAAGCGGCCATGGCCAACAGCGTGGTTCTCGGCCTAACTGCCAGCCTGGTAGGCATCACCATTGGCTTGGGAGTCGGGATCCTCTCCGCGTTACGCCAGTACTCGAAATTCGACACCGCCGCCACCGGTGCTGCATTCGTTGGGATCTCGATGCCGCCTTTTGTCTCTGCGGTCCTGCTCCAGGTCCTCTTTGCAATCATGCTCACCAGTTGGCTCAACTTGGATAAACCCTTCCTCCCCGTGGCCGGGATCTATCCCCCCGGCCAAACCGAGTTCGATCTGTGGCTGAGGGCCAAACACATGATCCTCCCGGTGACGGTGGTTGCGATCCAGATCATTGCGGTTTACAGCCGATACATGCGCGCCTCTCTGCTCGATGTCAAGGAATCCGACTACATGCGCACCGCCCGGGCCAAAGGCATCTCCGAGCGACGGGTGGTGGTTCATCATGCCCTGCGCAACGCCATGATCCCGATAGTCACAATCGCCGCCATCGACTTCGGGGCGATCATGGGTGGCCTCATCATCACCGAGCGCATCTTCGAGTTCCGGGGCACCGGCGACTACCTGATCACCGCCCTGGAAAATGGTGACTTCCCGCAGATCATGCCGCTGATGTTCATGATCGTGAGCTCGATCATCCTCTTCAACCTGGTAGCCGATCTCGCCTATGCCTGGCTCGACCCGAGGGTCCGACTTGGTTGACATCATGACCCCGGTCCCGGGCGGTCCGGTCGAGGCCCCGGTGCTGGAGGACCTCGAAGATCTCTCGGTCGAGTCGAAATCCCCAACCCAACTGGCCCTGCGTCGTTATCGACATCACCGGGCGGCGATGATCTCCAGCGTCGTGTTGCTGTTGATAGCCCTGACGTGTGTCTTCGCCACCTGGGTCGCACCCTATGGTGAGAACGAAGCCATCCAGGGCGCCGACGGTGGGCTTCGCAACGAGATTCTGGTCCCGCCCAACTCCCAATTCTGGTTTGGGACCGACTCGATCGGCCGGGACCTCTATTCCCGGGTCCTCTACGGAGGGCGGGTTTCTCTCTTCGTCGGCATTGCCAGCGCCATCTCCGCCGGGTTGATCGGCACCGCCGTCGGCGCCTTCTCCGGCTTCCGCGGGGGGAGGATCGACAATGGATTGATGCGATTCACCGATCTCGTCCTCGGGCTGCCGTTGTTGGTGCTTCTGATGATCATGCGGATGCTCCCGGAGAAACAGCCCTGGGCGGCCACCGTGCTCGGGGAGCCAGGGTCGAAACGCCTGATGGTGACTTTGATCACGCTGGTGACCTGGACGAGCACCGCCAGGATCGTGCGTGGGGTGGTTCTCAGCCTCAAGGAGAAGGAATTCGTCGAGGCCGCCCGAGCAGTAGGTGCCAGTGACAAGCGAATCATCTTTCGCCATTTGGTCCCGAACACCATCGGCCCCATCGTTGTCTCCCTGACCTTCATCGTCGCCTTCGCCATCGGTCTCGAATCGACTCTGTCCTTCTTCGGATTCGGGTTGGACCCGACCCAATCCTCGTGGGGCAACCTTCTGTCCGATGCCGGGACATCTGTCATCACCGGCAAATGGTGGCTGGTTCTGTTCCCCGCCATCGTGTTGTTGATCACGATCCTCTGCGTCAACTACATGGGTGACGGGCTCCGCGACGCACTCGACCCCAAGCAGGAGCAAAGGGTCTGAGGATGACCCTGCCGGTCCTATCGGTCAACGACTTCCACGTATCCTTCCCCACACCAGACGGCTTGGTACAGGCGGTCCGCGGTGTCAGTTTTGACATAGCCCAGCACGAATTGCTCGGGATCGTGGGTGAGTCCGGTTCCGGGAAGTCAGTCACCTTCCTCGCCGTGATGGGCCTCCTGCCCAAGAGGGCGATCATCACCGGCTCGATCAGGATCGGCGGCCAAGAATTGGTGGGGGCGTCTCCTGACGACGTGCGCAAGGTACGGGGCAAGCGGGTCGCCATGATCTTCCAGGACCCGTTGACCGCGCTCAACCCGGTGCACCGGGTCGGTGCCCAGGTTGTCGAGATGATCCTTGCCCATCAGGACATCTCAAAAGATGCGGCCGCGACCAAGGCCGTGGAGCTGCTCGATCTGGTCGGAATTCCTCAACCCGACACCCGTGCCCGTCAGTATCCGCATGAGTTCTCAGGTGGGATGAGGCAGCGCGCGGTGATCGCCATGGCCATCGCCAACTCACCGGAGATTTTGATCGCAGATGAGCCGACCACCGCCCTCGACACCACAGTGCAGGCGCAGATCCTCGACGTGGTGCAACAGGTTCAGAACGAGTTGGGAGCGGCGGTGGCATTCATCACCCACGACCTCGGCGTGGTGGCCCGGATCGCAGACCGGGTCCAGGTCATGTACGCCGGCCGGGTCACTGAGCGCGGCGAGGCCCACGACATTTTTCTCCGTCCCACCCACCCCTACACCCGTGGGTTGTTGACCTCGCTGCCCGACGCCGATATCGAGCGGCTCATACCGATCCCGGGCGCACCGCCCAACATGTTGCGGCCACCAAGCGGATGTGCCTTTCGCATCCGCTGCGCTTATGCCGCAGAGGTGTGTGCCGGCGAGATACCAGAGCTCAGGCCATATGGGGCGATCGAAACCGCATGTGTCAGGGTCGAGGAGATCGGGGCGGAGGTGAGTGCTTGAGCGAGCCATTGCTCGAGGTGACCGAACTCTTCAAGTTCTTCGAAGTCCGTCAGAGCGTCGGGACCAGAGTCCTCAAGCAAACGGTCCACGCCGTTTCTGGTGTCTCCTTCAGCGTGGCTCCGGGGGAGACCCTGGGGCTGGTTGGAGAGTCGGGCTCGGGGAAGTCCACAGTGGGCCGCTGCATCCTCCGCCTGCTCGAGCCGACCTCGGGCTCGATCCGGTTCCGCGGCCAGGAGATCACCACATTGGGTCGGGAAGACATGCGCGAGCTTCGCTCCGAGATGCAGATCGTCTTCCAGGACCCCTACGCCTCTCTCGACCCGAGGATGACCATCGGGTCTGCCATCGCCGAGCCCTTGGAGGTGCACGATGTCCCTGGTGACCATCGGGCGATCGTGGGCGAGCTGCTCGAACTGGTCGGCCTCTCCCCTGACCACGCAAACCGGTTTCCCCACGAGTTTTCCGGTGGGCAAAGACAGAGAATCGGGGTGGCCCGGGCCCTCAGCCTGCGTCCCTCCCTGATAATCCTCGACGAGCCGGTGTCCGCCCTCGACGTCTCGATCCAGGCCGGGATCCTCAACCTCCTCGAGGACCTGCAGAAGGAGCTCAGTCTCTCCTACATCTTCATAGCCCACGATCTGTCCGTGGTTCGACACATCAGCGACCGCATCGCCGTGATGTACCTCGGCAAGTTGATGGAGGTCGGGGACCACAAGGACGTCTACGACCGGTCGATTCACCCCTACACCCAGTCGCTGCTCTCGGCGGTCCCGATTCCGGACCCGACCGTGGAGCGCACCCGGAAGCGGATCGTTCTCGCTGGAGATCTGCCCAGCCCGGTGAACCCGCCTTCTGGCTGCGTGTTCCGCACCCGCTGCCCCATTGCATTCGATCGTTGCGTGGTGGAGGTGCCCGAATTGCGGGAACACTCCAAGAGTCACATGGCGGCATGTCACGCGCCACTCATGCCGGGGCAATCCTTGGCGGATGTCGTGGCAGCGCGCGCCCCGGTGCCCAGCGGCGTCTCCGAGCTCTAGCTAGCGCGTGGAGAAGCGGTACTCGGTGGTCTGGAGGTAGGTGTCGCCTGGCTCGAGGAGCACCGTCGGGTACTCCGGATGGTGTAACGAGTCAGGGAAATGCTGGGCTTCGAGGCAGATCCCCCCGCGGCTCGGGTAGACGACCCCTCCTTTCCCGGGTGTCGGCGTCAAGTGTCCCCCTGAATAGACCTGAACTCCGGGCTCCGTGGTGTGCAGATCCATGACGAGGCCGTTTGACGGGTGCTGGAGGCGGGCCGCCAGCCGCAGGGTCGAATCCCACTCCGCTAGGACGAAGTTGTGGTCCAGCCCTGCGCTCGGCTCGCTGGCCAGAGCGCGAATCCTTGGGCCCATCTCGGTTGGAGTCCTGAAGTCGAGTGGGGTGTCTTCGACCGGCACCAGGGGCCCCAGCGGGATGAGGTCGCGGTCGGTCGGTGTGTAGTGAGCCCCGAACACCGTCAGAAGATGGCCTTCGATCGTCGCCGCCTCTTCGCTTCCTCCGAGGTTCCAATATGTGTGATGGGTGAGATTGACGGGTGTGCGCCGGTCGGTGATCGCCCGGTATTCGATGCGCAAACCACCCTCTTTGGTCAAGGAGTAGGTGACCATCGTTTCGAGGTTGCCCGGGTAGCCCTCCTCGAGATGAGGGCTGGCATACCTGAACCCAACAGTGGCACCATCAGGATCGATCGCTTCCAGATCCCACACCACCCGGTCGAAGCTGTGATCCGGGCCCCCGTGCAGATGATTGGCGCCGTTGTTGGCGGCCAACTTGTAGGTGACGCCGTCGAGGAGGAAGCTTGCCCCAGCAGTTCGGTTGGCGACTCGACCCGCCGTTGCCCCGAAATAGAGACCCTTGTTGACGCCATATTCGGAGAGGCTGTCGAATCCGAGCACCACGTCCCGTTGCCGCCCCGAGGCGTCGGCGACCAAGAGCCTGGTGAGCCGGGCTCCGTAGTTGGTCAACACGGCGCGAATCCCGGTGGGGCCGATCACCTCGGTCACCCGGGCCGCGTGACGTGGCTCCTCGTCCTGCGAATGTTGATCAGCGCTCACGATCCATGATCGTATTGGGCTCGGCTTTGACGTTGAGGAACTGCGATCGAGATTCGCGAGACCATCGACCGCCCTAGCCGGGCACGCGGAATACCCTCTCCGGTCTTGTCACAAGCTCTGGCCCGAATCCTGGTCTTTTTCACCGCGGCAGCGGTCCTTGTCCTCGAAATTCTGGCCGGCCGGCTCCTCGCCCCGTATCTCGGGGTCAGCCTCGAAGTGTTCACAGGGATCATCGGTGTCATCCTGGCTGGGATCTCGGTTGGCGCTTGGCTTGGTGGCCGGGCCGCCGATCGAGGGAACCCCAGCAGCCTCGTTGGGCCATTGCTGGTTGGGGGCGGGCTCTCGGCCCTTGCTGCTCCGCTTCTCGTCGATTACGTGGGCCCGGCTGCCGGCAGCGGGCCGCTGGGAATAGTCGTCCTCGCCACAGTCGGCTTCTTCCTGCCAGCAGCCCTCCTCTCGGCAGTTTCCCCGGTGGTGGTCAAGATCCGTCTCGGCTCATTGGAGAGAACGGGGTCGGTCGTGGGCTCCTACTCGGCGATTGGAACCGCCGGTGCCATTTTCGGCACCTTCGCCACCGGGTTCGTGCTGATCGCTGCGCTCCCCACTCGTCCCATAGTGATTGGGCTAGGGGTTGCCTTGACTCTCGGAGGCCTTGTCATCTGGGCCGGCCGCCGCCGCTGGGCATCGCTGGTGGCTCTGACGCTCGCCGCGATCCTGGGGAGTGCCCTCGCAGCCGACGGGGGCCCCTGTCACTACGAAACCACATATCACTGTGCCCAGGTCGTGGTCGATCAAGAGAACCCGTCAGGGCGTCTTCTGATTCTCGATCGGGGACACAACAGCTATGTCGACCTGACTGATCCGACCCATGTCGAGTTCCGATATCTACGGGTGATGATCGACATCGTGGACGCCGAAGCTCCACCCGGGCCCCTGGACGTCGTATCGATAGGGGGCGGTGGGTTCACCCTGCCTCGTTACCTCGAAGCTGTGCGGCCCGGGTCGGAGCAGAAAGTCCTGGAGATCGACGCCAAGTTGGTGGATATCGGAAGGGCCGACCTCGGCTTTCGGGACGAAGCCCTCGTCGTGATCGATGATGCCCGGCGCTCGCTGCAGACGGTGGAGCCGCGGTCACTCGACCTGGTAGTGGGTGATGCGTTCAGTGGTCTCTCGGTTCCCTGGCATCTCACAACAGTCGAGTTCGTGGCGGAGATCGCAGATCGGCTGCGACCTGAAGGGATCTACACCGTGAACGTCATCGATTACCCCGATGCCGGGTTTGTGCGAGCCGCCATCGCCACGTTGGATGAAGTGTTCGAGCATGTAGCCGCAGTGGCGCCGCCCGCCTACTTCAATGCCGGCCAGGGTGGCAACTACGTGCTCGTCGGTTCCCATCGCCCTCTCGACATCGTCGTGATCGAAGCGGGGATCGCCGCCCGCGCCGGGTCTGAGGTGGTGATCACCGACGACTCGCTCTCCCGGTTCGTCGGAGATGCCTCGCCCTTGGTCGATGACTTTGCACCGGTAGACCAGATGATCGATTGGCGCTACTAGACCGTCGGACCGAGCCTCAGGCCCCGAATGAGTCTGTCGGGCACGAATCCTCCAGGGTGACGTCGGCTCCCTCCCTCACGTAGGAGTAGGCGCAGTCCGGAGATCCGATGGTCACCTCGAGGAGGAACGTATCCGTCTCGAAGACATAGTTTCCGCTGCCGTTGAGCACTAACCCTTGAGTCAGAGCACAGTCGGCGAATTCGAAGTGGTAGCCGAGCTCGGTTGCGACGAAGGCAATGCTGCCGCCGAGGTTGCACCCGGCTCCCGAGTCCTCGATCCCGTCCCAGTAGTAGTACTCCGGCATGTAGGTGATATCCCACTCCACGGCGTCGAACATCGATTCTGCATCCTCGAACTCGTCGATCGAAGCCGGAAGCAGGGGCAGGTAAGTGTCGGCGACGACACCGTCACACGCGGAGACCGAAGGTGTAGTGCCGTCCAGGATGAAGGCCGCGGTGTCCTCGTCGGGGCAGGGGTTGCCCCGCCCGAAGATCACGTGTGGGCCCCCTCCCTGAGTGATCAAGAAGCCATCGGTGAGCCGGGTCCACACCGACACTCCATTGG
>JALYNX010000181.1 GCA_030772935.1 Actinomycetota bacterium
GCACTATGGCGTAATTATGTGGACTGATGCGGCACAGCAAACCATGAAATCCTTATGTCTGGCTAACTTGACGATCATGTGCGCCACCCGGTGCATCACCCCGATCGGGGGCATCGAGTGAGGACTACCGAGGGCCGGTCCGGTGAGGCTGGGACCCGGCCCCGTCCGGTGACCATGCAGGACATCGCTCGTGAGGCCGGGGTCTCGCAATCCACGGTGTCACGGGTCCTCAACGACACTCCCACCTCGGTCCCGATAGCACCGGACACCAGGGAACGGGTGCAGGGAGTCGCACAGCGTCTGGGATACCGCCCCAACCCTCTGGCCCGGGGTTTGCGCGGCGCTCGCACCATGTTGCTCGGGGTGATCGTTCGTGACATCACCGACCCCTTCTTTGCCATGGGCATCGAGGCGCTCTCCACCGAGGCCCTGGCCCGGGGTTACAACGTGGTGCTGGGGAGCGCTCACAGCAAGGCCGACGAGGCAATCGCACTCAGAGCGGTTCTCGAGACTCGGCACTGCGATGCAATCGTCCTTCTGGGAGACCTGAGGGACGAGCCGAAGTTCCTGGAAGACCTGAGGGCGTCGCAGACTCCGATGGTTGCCCTATGGCATGGCACCGAGCTCGAGGGCGTCCCTACGGTGAATATCGACAACCGCGCCGGAGTGGTGGTGGCTCTCGATCACCTGCTCGCGTTTGGGCACACCAAGATCGCTTTCATCGGAGGTCGCCCACTCGGCGATATCAGGGAGCGTCGCACCGCCTTCACCGAGCACCTGGAAGCAAAAGGGCACCCTGCTCCCGACGACCGCGTCCGGAACGTGACCAACGACCCGGCCGGTGGTGCAGATGCACTGCGGGCGCTATTCGCTCTCGACCCCCCGCCCACAGCGATCATCTGTTCGACCGATCACTTGGCGATCGGCGTGCTCCACGCAGCAGCCGAGCTTGGGCTCCATGTACCGGATGACCTGTCGGTGGTCGGATTCGACGACATCCCAATCGCCTCTTTCATGGTGCCACCCTTGACGACCGTCCACATGCCGATAGCCGAGATGATTGCTGTGGCTGCACGGCTCGCCATGGACGAGATCGAGGAAGAGTCCGAAGCCGAAGTCATCACCTTCGTCGCCGAGCCGAGTCTGGTCGTGCGAAAGTCGACTGGAGAGGCACCAAGGAGATGACCGCCGAGTTCGCCGAGCTTCGGCAGGCAGTTGCCGACGCGAACCATGGTGTCGCCGCCGCCCACCTGGTGGTGCAGGCATTCGGCAACGCCAGCGAGGTGGACCGAGTCGGTGGCGTTTTTGCCATCAAGCCGAGCGGAATCCCTTGCGAGTTGGTCACCAGCGAAGAAATCGTCGTGGTGTCGCTGGCGAGCGGTGAAGTGGTCTGGGGCGACACCCGTCCATCGTCGGACACGCCGACCCACCGCGAGATTTACCTCGGTCTCGAGTCGGCCGGCGGCGTCGTCCACACCCATTCGAAACACGCGACCGCCTGGGCACAAGCTCGACGGCCGATCCCATGTCTCGGGACCACCCACGCCGACAGTTTTCACGGGCCAATTCCGGTGACCCGCCCCCTGTCAGCCGAAGAGATCGAGTCGGACTATGAACAAAACACCGGTCGAGTGATCGTCGAGATGTACGGTCCGGGAGGTCTGAGCCCTGTGGAAGCGCCGGGGGCCTTGGTGGCATCACACGGGCCCTTCGTGTGGGGGATCGACTCCCGAGCGGCCGTCGAGACAGCCGCGGCCGTGGAGCTGATCGCCGAGCTCGCCATCAACACCCTGGCCATCAGCCCCGACCAGCCTGGACTCGATGCCCCGTTGCTCGATCGACACTTCAGCCGAAAGCACGGGCCGATGGCGTACTACGGGCAGCCATGAGCGGGGGCAAGGCAACAGTAGGTGTGGATTTCGGGACCGAATCAGCCCGCGCCGTCCTCGTCGATGTTGCCTCCGGTCGCGAACTGGCAAGTGCCGTGCATCGATATCCGTCGGGTGTGATCGATCAACAGCTTCCAGGTGGAGGCACTGCGTTGCCGCCGGATTGGGCACTACAGGACCCGGACGACTATCTCGAGGCGCTCGGGGCGACAGTGCGCGCCGTGCTCGCCGAGAGTCAGATCGACGTGGGCGACGTGATCGGAATCGGCATCGACTTCACCGCTTGCACGATGCTTCCGGTCACCGCCGACGGCATCCCTTTGAGTCGGGAATCGGATCTCCGTCAGAACCCGCACGCTTGGGTGAAGCTCTGGAAGCATCATGCCGCTCAGCCCGAAGCTGACTTGATCAACGAGATGGCGGCCAAGTTGGGCGAGCCCTGGCTCGATCGCTACGGCCGTCGCACATCGTCGGAGTGGTTCTACGCCAAGTCGCTGCAGATCCTCGACGAGGCGCCCGAGGTCTACGAACGGGCTGACCGACTGATCGAGGCCGCCGATTGGGTGATATGGCAGTTGACCGGAGTCGAGACTCGGAACTCGTGCACCGCCGGCTATAAGGCGCTTTGGTCGAAGCAGGACGGTTTCCCCGATCGTGAGTTCTTCGCCTCCCTCGCCCCGGGTTTCGCCGATGTGGTCGACGACAAGATGTCACGGGAAGTTTCCAGCATCGGGGAGAGGGCGGGTGTCATCACCGAGTCGGCATCTGCACTCACCGGGCTGGCGCTCGGGACCCCGGTGGCGGTCGCCAACGTCGATGCGCATGTGTCGGTCCCCGCGGCAACCGTGGTCGGGCCTGGCCGATTGGTGGCAGTGATGGGGACTAGCACCTGTCATCTGGCTTTGGCCGATGTCGATCTGGTTGTGCCCGGCTTCTGTGGAGTCGTCGAGGATGGGGTTATCCCGGGTATGTACGGCTACGAGGCCGGTCAGGCAGCCGTGGGAGACATGTTCGCCTGGTTCACCAATCTGCTCGGTGGAGAAGCCGGATCCGCCGAGAGCCGGCACCGGTCTCTCGAAGAACAGGCTGCCGCCCTCGCCCCCGGGGAATCCGGTCTCATCGCCCTCGATTGGTGGAACGGGAACCGATCGATCCTCGTGGATGCCGACTTGACCGGTCTCATCATGGGACTCAACCTCCAGACCGGCCCCGGCGAGATATATCGGGCGCTCCTCGAGTCGACTGTGTTTGGGACCAGGGTCATTGTCGAATCTCTTGAGAACGTCGGGATACCGGTCGAGGAGATCGTCGCCTGCGGCGGCCTCCCATTCCAGAACCGACTGTTGATGCAGCTGACCGCAGACATCACAGGCAAACCGGTTCGGGTGGCCGCCTCCCGCCAGGCGCCCGCCCTCGGATCGGCCATGTTCGCCGCGGTTGCCGCCGGATCGGCACTAGGAGGGTATGACAGCATCATCGATGCCTCCGCAGCTATGGCTCGCCTCGGCGACGACGAGTATCTGCCCGACATCGCCAGTCAGCCGATCTATGACGACCTATTCGGGATCTACCGCCATCTCCACGACTCACTCTCCGCGGAGGCATCTGAGATGAAAAGACTTCGCTCGATTCAGGATCGGGCCCGGCAACGACTGTCGGTGTCGGTATGAAAGCGCTCGACCAATTCGAGGTTTGGTTCCTCACAGGCAGCCAGGGCCTCTATGGGGACGATGTCCTGCATCAGGTCGCCGACAATTCGCGCCAGATCGCGTCCAGCCTCGACGCCTCCGATTCGGTGCCGGTCCGGATCCTTGCCAAGCCGGTTGTGACCAGCCCCGAGGGGATCGAAGAGATCTGTCGCTTGGCGAATACCGCCCCAGAGTGTGTCGGTGTGATCGCATGGATGCACACTTTCTCGCCGGCAAAGATGTGGATCTCTGGCTTGATAGCCCTCGACAAGCCGCTTCTCCATCTCCACACGCAGTTCAACCGCGATCTCCCCTGGGACGAGATCGACATGGACTTCATGAATCTCAACCAGGCCGCGCACGGCGATCGTGAGTTCGCTTTCGTCCTGACCCGGCTCAGAGTGTCGAGAAAGATCGTGGTCGGGCATTGGCAGGATCCTGCCGTCGGCGAGCAGATCGGGAACTGGGCCCGGGCGGCATGTGGCCGGCACGAGTCGAGGAATCTCAAGCTCGCCCGGTTCGGGAGCAACATGCGCCGGGTCGCGGTCACCGACGGAGACCGCCTCGAAGCACAGGTCAGACTCGGGGTAGCGGTTGATGGGTTCGGCGTCGCCGACCTGGAAGCCGCGATGAGCCAGGTGGAGCCTGCCGCCGTCGACAAGCTGATCGACGAGTACGGAGATCTGTACGACATCGCCCCCGAACTGCAAAAGGGCGGTGAGCGCCATCAGTCATTGCAGGAAGCGGCCCGGATCGAGCAGGGCTTGCGCGACTTTCTCCAGGCCGGTGGATTCAATGCCTTCACCGACACTTTCGAGGACCTAGCCGGCTTGCCCCAACTACCCGGGATCGCGGTCCAGCGCTTGATGGCCGACGGCTACGGGTTCGGAGCGGAGGGCGATTGGAAGACTGCCGTTCTGGTGAGGGTCATGAAACTGATGGGCACGGGGCGGGGGGGCGGAGCCTCCTTCATGGAGGACTACACCTATCACTTCGGCGACACCGGGCCCAAGGTCCTGGGGGCCCACATGCTCGAAGTGTGTCCTTCGATCACCGGCCAACGACCATCGTGTGAGATCCACCCCCTCTCGATCGGAGGCAAGCCGGATCCGGTGAGACTGGTGTTCACCGCCAGGACTGGCCCGGCTGTGGTTGCCGGCCTGGTCGATCTCGGCAACAGATTCCGAATCGTGGCCAACGAGGTCGAGTTGGTCGAGCCCGACGCCCCAATGCCACGCCTGCCGGTGGCCCGCGCCGTCTGGCGCCCGGTTCCCGATTTCTCGACGGCGACCTCGGCCTGGCTGCTTGCCGGGGGCTCGCACCACACCTGTCTCAGCCTCGACATCGATCTCGGGGTCGTCTCCGACTTCGCCGCCATGAGCGGGATCGAGATCGCGGCGATCGGGCCTGACACCACGTTCGCCGGATTCGAGAAGGAATTGCGCTGGAACCAGGCCTATCACCATCTGGTGACCGGGCCCTGAGCTTGTTCGCCTGACTGCCTCCGGTCGGGGAAACCCTCAGTCGACCCACGGTCTGACCCGGTCGGCCCGACTTGACTACGTTTGACAGCAATGCGTTGTATGCATAGGATTTCAGGGCAGAAAGTCACCGAAACATCAAGCTTTCGGTGCGTAGGGCAATCGAATCATCACCTAAGTGAAACCTGAGGAGGAATCTGGTGAAGAAAAGAATGCATGGCCGCGAGCGTGGCGGGACGTCCGGCCTGTT
>JALYNX010000182.1 GCA_030772935.1 Actinomycetota bacterium
AGCTCCTCTGAGCTGACAGTCTCCCTGGATTCGAGGTCCTCGAGCAGGCGCAGGTAGCGGGGGAGCCTGACAACGGTCGCCTTGGGAAGCTCACTCATCGCGGGCGACGTTAGACCTTCTGTCTCGTTTCCCAGCCCGAAGGGTTCTTGCTGGCAGGCAAGCTCTAACCTGACCTCTCATGCCTTCTCCCTCAGTGCTCGTCATCGGTGGTGGCCCCGCTGGATCGGCCGCCGCCTACTGGCTGGCAAGGGACGGACACGACGTCACCCTGGTCGAAAAGAAGGAGTACCCCCGGGACAAGACATGTGGCGACGGATTGACGCCTCGGGCGATCCTCCAGCTCCAGGAGATGGGTTTCGACTTCGAGGTTCCCCAGTTCCACACCATCACCGGGCTCCGCTCCTACGCCGGTGATGACTTTGTCGAGATGGCATGGCCCGAGCATTCGCGATTCCCCAATTGGGGCGGGGTGATCAGACGCAGTGATCTCGATTCCCAGGTGGCCAACCTCGCCGCCAAGCAGGGCGTTTCCATTCTCGAGAAGACCGAGGGGTTCCCCACCATCGAAGGCGGCTTCCTGTCGGGAGTGACCCTCAAGCACAACGGCTCGATCGAGAAGGTGACGCCCCGGGTAACTGTGATTGCGGACGGATCGATGAACCGATTCGGACGTGAACTGGGCACCGAACGGCGGAGGGACTATCCCATGGGGCTGGCTGCCCGTGGCTACTACTCGTCGCCGCGTTCCACCGATCGCTTCCTGGAAAGCCAACTCGACATCCGGGACTCGTCGGGGGCGACCATGCCCGGTTACGGCTGGGTGTTCCCACTTGGCGATGGCACTGTCAATGTGGGGGTCGGTCTGCTCTCAACGTTCACCCGCTGGAAGCATGTCAACACCACCCACATGATGGCCGACTACGCCGCGACTGCCCCCGCCTACTGGGGATTCAGCGAGGAGTCCAAGCTGTCTAACCCGGTCGGGGGCAAACTGACCATGTCGTTCTCCAAGGGCCCTCTGGTCGGCTCCAACTGGATCACCGTCGGCGATGCCGCTGGGGCGATCAACCCCTGGAACGGGGAGGGGATCTCATACGCCTATGAGACGGGCCGATTGGCCGCCGAGCACATCGGCGAAGCATTGACTCAGGACGACCTTGGTCTTCTCCGGCGCTATCCGCAACATCTCGACGACGAATACGGGCTCTATTACAAGACTGCCCGAGTCTTCGTCAAGCTGATCGGCCACCCCTCCGTGATGCGAACCCTGGCCCACACCGGGCTCCATAGCCGCACCTTGATGGAGTGGACTCTGAAGGTGATGGCCAACCTCCTCGACGAAGACGACAAACACATGGGGGAGCGGGTTTACGACGCTTTGGCCGGCCTGGTCCGCACGTTGCCGACTGCCTGAACAACTCAGAGGTGCGGTGCCACTTCTTCCGCCAGTTGTTGCATCAACTCGACCTGCTCTTGGTACTCCAGCGTCGCGAAATAGCTGCGAGCCACGAACTCGACTGGCAGGGATGCCTGCTCTCGCACTCCGAGGAGGGTCGTCACGATCTCGTCGCTCGAGCCGGCCACCGTGAAACGAGTCTGGAGGCGATTCCGGCGCTCGTCGGTCAGCTCAGGTGAGTGCGGTGGCGGCCCTGGTCGAGACGCCGATGCCTCCATGTCGGAGTACTTCCAGGTCATGTGCCACACGTGATCGACATAGCGCGCCCAGGCGGAATCTTCCGAAGTGGCCGGCAGAAGCACCGAATAATGAATGATCCGTAGCTGCGAAGGGTCACGCCCGATCAGCTCGCATTCGTCTTCGATCCATTGCAGCTGTTGGGCCAGCTTATCGGGAGCGACATTGGAGAAGATCCCGTCGGCGAAGCGTGCCGCCCGCCGGATCGCGGCCTCGGCGCCACCTCCGATCAGGATCGGGATCGGAGCTGTAGGAACGGGACGGACCGCGATTTCTGAGAACTGGTAGACCGAGCCCTGGTGATGGAACGGCTCTCCCGCCCACGACTGTTTGAGCACCGTCAGGATCTCCTCCATCGCTGCGCCGCGTTTGGCCATGTCGGCTCCGAGAGCCTCGAACTCGATCCCACTCCAACCCAGGCCCAGACCGAGGGTGAACCGCCCACCGCTGAGAAGGCTGACGGTGGCGGCGTCCTCAGCGAGGCGGAGTGGATGGTGGAGAGGAGCGAGGATGACTCCGGTGGCGATCTCGATCGTCGAGGTGGCTGCTGCGATTGCGCCACTCACCACTGCTAGAGATGGCATGTATCCGTCGTCGACGAAATGGTGCTCCGTGGTCCAGATCGAGGAGAGACCGAGACGCTCGGCTTCAACCGCCAGTCGGATCGTCTCGTCGTAGGCCCTCGACCAATCGGTCTCGCCGGGGCGGAGCTGGGCGCTCAACAATCCAAAGCCGAGACTCATCGGGTTTCATGTCCTGACATGCATCCAGCCTAAGACCGATGGGGTGACGCCCGGTCGGCTTCGGTGGTTCGGTGAGATTTATCCCACCTCTGGGCCTCGTCCTAAGCTCAGATCCGTGACGCTCGCCGACTACCTGCCGATCGGCCTGATGCTCCTTCTGGCCGGGGGTTTCGTTGCGGTGTCGCTCAATGTCTCCCGCCTTTTCCGGCCCGACAACCCGACGCCCGAGAAACTCGACCCCTACGAGAGCGGCATCGTTCCCGAGGTCGAACCGGTGCAGCGATTCCCGGTGAAGTTCTATCTGGTGGCGATGTTGTTCGTGATCTTCGACGTCGAGATCATCTTTCTCTTCGCATACGCCTCGATCTGGGACCGTCTGGGTTGGTACGGAGTGGCGGCGATATTCATCTTCACCTTCTTCGTCGCCGAGACCCTGGCCTATGTCTGGAAGCGGGGCGCCCTCGACTGGAACGTTCACCGGCGGACTCGCTACCTGCCCTCCGAATCGTCGGAGGAGGCGGCCTAGATGGCCACCACCGCCCCGGGCAACCTGATGATGACGACCGTTGACAAGGCGGCACGCTGGGCGCGCACCCGGTCGATGTTCCCCGCCACGTTCGGGTTGGCCTGCTGTGCGATCGAGATGATGGCCACCGGCGCTGCCCACTACGACCT
>JALYNX010000183.1 GCA_030772935.1 Actinomycetota bacterium
CTGCCGACGCGCTTGGCCCGGATGCGGTGTGGGGGGTGGCGATGCCTTCGCGCTTCTCGTCGAAGCATTCTGTGGATGACGCCCTCGAACTGGCAGCGAATCTCGGCATCCGCATCGACCAGGTTCCCATCGACCACGTGTATGCGTCGTTTCTCGAAACGCTCGACCCCCTTTTCGCGGGGACGGCATTCGGAGTGGCCGAGGAGAACCTTCAGGCGCGGGCCCGAGGAGCGATCCTGATGGCCATCTCCAACAAACATGGGCCGATGGTGGTGGCCACCGGGAACAAGTCGGAGATGGCAGCCGGCTACGCCACTCTCTACGGCGACATGGTGGGCGGATACGCCGTGCTCAAGGACGTCTTCAAGACTCTTGTCTACGAGTTGGCGCGGTGGCGCAACAAGGATGGAGACGTGATTCCCCAGAACAGCATCGACAAGGAGCCCTCCGCCGAACTCCGGCCCGACCAGAAAGACTCCGACACCTTGCCTTCGTACGAGGTGCTCGATGCGATCCTCGAGCGTTACATCGAGGACGATTGGAGCACCGCGGAAATCGTGGGTGAGGGGCACGACCCGGCTTTGGTGGCCCGAGTCGCCCGGATGGTCGACCGCAACGAGTACAAGCGCAGACAGGCTGCTCCGGGGGTCAAGGTCACCACCAAGGCTTTCGGCAAGGACCGGCGGCTCCCGATCACCAACGCTTACCATCCGCCAGCACCGTGACCTCGACGATCCTGATCAACGGCGAGCCCTCGGTCCAGGGCATCCCTGTCACCGACTCGTCGGTGCTTCGCGGTGATGGCTGCTTCGAGGTGCTCAAGGCATACGCGGGGGTGCCGTTCACTCTCGACGCCCACCTCGATCGACTGGAGCGGAGTGCTGCCGCCCTGGCGATCGCCCTTCCCCCTCGCGCCGACCTCTCACGGTGGATCGAGTCGGTGGCGAGTGAATGCCCCGAGTGCGCGATCAGGGTGGTGGTGACCAGGGGGTCAGCCCTCCCAGACCAACCTGGGGACCCCTTGGTGATCGTCTTCGCCCACCCCTGGACCGGCAGTCGTGGCCCGGCCCGGCTCCTTCCTGTCGCCGCGCCCTGGCACGCGGCCGGTGTCGAGTGGGACCTGGCCGGGGCCAAGGTCCTCTCCTATGCGCCGAATCTGTCCGCCACGCGACGGGCCACCAAGGAAGGCTTCGACGACGCCTTGCTGTTCACGGTTGACGGCTTGATGCTCGAAGGTCCGACGTTTTGTGTGGCGTGGGTCGTCGATGGCGTGCTCGAGACCCCATCGCTCGAACTCGGCATTCTCGACTCGATCACCCGTCGTCTGGTGCTGGAGGATGCAGCTCTTCTCGGGGTGCCCGTGCTCGAAGGCACTTGGCCGCTCGATCGACTCGAGTCTGCTTCCGAGGTGATGGCCATGTCGACGATCCGCGAGATTCAACCGGTATCGGTGGTCGGGAAGCTGGCCTTCGGTGAGGGCCCGATCACCAGTGACCTGGCCCGGGCCTATGCTCAGCGTCTGAGCTGACTGAACTCGATGCAGTCGGCGATCGGGGCCAGGATCCAATGGATGAGACTGGACACGACACTCTCGCGGCTCAAAAGGTGGTCGTGGTCGAGCGGAGGCCGGCACTCGCCGAGCAGCCCGCTGGCTCTCAGCTGAGCCTCGGCGTCGCCGGCTGAGGGCAGTGTTTCCAGCTGGCCCATCTCGATCACAACGCTGGGGTAAATGGTCACGCTGCTTTGGAGCCGGTCCACTGCCCAGACGGCGATCCGCGCCAATTCGGACTCGGGCACCCCGAAGTCGAGGCAGGGCTCCGGGGTCAGGCAACCCATGAGCTCTCCTATCAATCGTTGCTCATCGCCCAAGGGCTCGAACACCTGGGGCATCTCTTGGATGCGCCCTTCGAGGAGAGGCGGCTCGACGCCGGTGAAGTGGCGGACAATGGCGCGTGCAAACTCGGGATCAGCTACTCGATCGGGGCAGAACGTGAGCCCCGACTCGTCACAGGGCAGGAACAAGCCTTCGGTGAGCAATCTTGCGGCCATCCACTGCGTCCCACTGGTTTCGTCGTCCAGGTAGGGCCAGGTGGGCTGGGTCTCCTGCAGTTCTGCGCGGAGTCTGGCCCTCCGCAAGCTCGGTGCCGGGTCGACCGCTATCCCCTCACGGGTGCGCAATTCGAAATGTAGATGGTCCACACTGTCCTCGGCATTGCCCGAGTCCCCGATCCAACCGATGATCTCTCCGGCCACGACTTCGACGCCAACCTCGAGGTCGGGCCGCACCCCGATCCCCATCCCGTCGTCGGTGCCGTATCGATCGTTGTTGAGATGGACATAGGCGGACTGCCAGCCATCGTCATGGCGAATCAAGATCGAACAGCAGTTCTCGGTTCCCACCTCCTGGGTGACCCTCGCCACCGTGCCGTCGGCAACGGCGACCACCGGGGTCAACCGGGCGGCCTGGATGTCGATCCCTTCGTGGTGACGAGCCCCATG
>JALYNX010000184.1 GCA_030772935.1 Actinomycetota bacterium
GACAAGCAGAGCCCCCGTCAGGGCTCGCGTCTCACGCAATGGGATCACAACCCCAAACACCTCGATGTCGTTTGCGACCAAGGTTTGGTCTGCTTCAGTCACCTTCTCTGAAGCGATCAACTCGTTGTTGATGATGAGCAAGGTGTCTCTGAGCTCCATTGGCAGCTCAGCCACGAAGGTGTCACCGGAATCGTCGCTTTCGCCGTTGACACTTACCCGAGTCGCCACCACAAATTGGTACTGCCCTGGGACAAAGCCGGTCTGTTCCTCGGCTCGAGCCACCAGTGCGAGAACTCGGTCCATGTCGATCGAGAACTCTGCGGAAGTAACGGGGCCCTCGAACTCTTGGGTTGAAAGTAGAGATACGGTTCGAGTCCAGAGACCGTCTCCGGCGCCGATCCGCATTTCTGCAGAAATGGTCCCGTGCATTCTTGGAGGGGGTGTTGAAGCCAGCGCATAGTCGAATTCGATCTGGAGGTTCTGGAGCAGCCGGGTATAGATCGGTGTCGGCTCAGAGCCACTGGGAGGCGAACTGATCGTCTCCGACTCATAGACGACGGAATCCGCGACCAGCGCGGTGTATGCGAACTTGCCCGTATGCTCGAACTGGATCCTTTCAACGGTGGCCATTCGCTCCGAAGGACGTAGCGCGAGATAGGCGGTGGCACCCGTGAGCAGCATCCCCAACATCGCCAGCACCAGCAAGGTTGATCCCGCTCCCCGGCTCGAGATCACATTGGTGGCCGGCTTACTCCTTGCCATGGCACCTTCCGCCAGGTGTGCCCCGCGTCGTTGTCGCCTCCTTCGGGGGCTCCAGAGCATCAAAGACCCGAGACCCCCGATCAGGGCGCCAAACCACGCCGGATTGCCGATGAGCGTTTGCGTCCAACGGCCCGCGCCCGGGATCTGGGCGAAATGCTTGCCAACTATCGCCTCATCCGTGGGGTGCCAGGGATCCGGGTTCTCCTTGTTGTCGCCCTGCATCACGAATCCGCTCTGTGCGGACCCGCCAACGATGCGGTGGATCACCAGACCGCGACCAGTCTCGAAGGCGACGATCTCACCGACGTGGTAGTCGCCTTGGCGAACCACGACCAGATCCCCATCGGAGAACGTGGGTCTCATACTGTCCCCGGACACGATCACGTACGAGGCCGCGCCCCCAACGGTGGTCGGTGCGAACACGACGAGCAACGAAACCGCCAGGAAGAAACTGGCGAGGCGTCGAATCGATCGTAGCTTGAGGTATCTCATTGCCTTGAGCCGGGCGATGACAATCATCGCCCGGCTTATGGGCTCCTTAGCTTCCGGCCGGTCCCTCGATGAACACGTGGAGGTCGTCTATGTCGACGGCGGGATAGCCACCAGGAATCGACACCACGACCTGCCCGGCGCCGGTGTGGGCGGGAAGCAACGGGTCGACAGTGCCACTGGCAACGGTGGCTCCGCCGTCAGTCACCCTGACGAACAGAGCGTTGGTCTGGCAAGCATTGGCGATCCCGCCAATCCTGACCGAGTACACCCTGCCATCGTCCGTCTCCAAGCCCCATCCGAGTACCTGAACACCGTCCGTATCACAAGTCAGGGTGAGGTCCTCACCGGCCTGAATTGCTCCGCCGTTCACTCCTAGGGCTGCCGCCGAGCCGATGGCTGCTGCGGACAATGCCCCTACTGCGAGTAGCGCCAAAATGCGCCTCATCGCTACCTCCTTTGGTCAGCCAGCTATGTGCTGGTTTGGTCCCGACCGAGAGGCAACGACCACCGACAGTGAGACTGTCTGTATGATCTTTATTGCGTGGAGCCCGTTCAGTCGGGTTGGCGTCGGGTCTTGAGAGAGCCATCTCTCAGGACCCACTACTGGTACATGTTCAGGACTCTGCTCACCTCCATTCATCGCGTTCGCACTGAGAGTGCGACAACGGCGCCAAGAAGCGCTATCGACGTTGGAGGAATGACGGCTCGCGCAGCCCCTTGTCAGGGTCGGCTGGGTGCTTGTCATCTCAGATGCGAAGGCCTCAGGACCTCACACGTTCCACACGCTGTAGATAACAATCCCACCTTACGCATTTCAGACAGAACTTGCGAAGGGGCCGGCTTCTAACCTCGCGCGCAGAGTGGTTGAGGACGCCCTCCTAAGTTGGTAGAGCCCATCTGAATGGTCGTTCAGCAAACTCTGCTTTTGGCCGTCTCCCGGCCGACAGATCTAGATTCCTCCCATGAGCTTCACGGTTGGAGCGGATCAGTACGACAGATTCATGGGCCGGTACTCGGTGCATCTGGCACCCCAGCTCGCCGATCTGGCAGGGGTCGAAGCCGGTCAGGAAGTCCTCGATGTCGGATGCGGCCCCGGCGCGCTCACGGGCGAACTGGTCAGGCGCCTCGGACCATCCGCGGTGACAGCCGTCGATCCTTCAGAATCCTTCGTTGCCGCGGCACATGAGCGCTACCCCGAAGTCGATGTGAGACGCGCCTCCGCCGAGGAGCTCCCATTCGCCGATGAGACCTTCGACGTCACCCTGGCTCAACTCGTTGTCCACTTCATGGCGGACCCGGTTCGGGGACTTGGCGAGATGGGGCGGGTGACAAGCAAGAATGGTGCGGTGGCGGCGTGTGTTTGGGACCATGCCGGAGGCCAAGGCCCGCTTAGAGTTTTCTGGGAAGCGGCGCGGTCGCTCGACCCTGATGTCGATGATGAGTCGTGGCGTGCCGGCACCCGCGAGGGCCATCTGGCGCAGCTGTTCCAAGAGGCCGGGTTGCGCCAAGTCGAGCAGTCGGTTCTCGAAGTTGGCGTCGAACATTCGAGCTTTGACGAGTGGTGGGAGCCGTTCACCCTCGGCGTGGGCCCTGCCGGCACCTACACCGCCGGCCTCGACCCGCAACGGCAATCAGAGTTGCGTGAGCGGGCCCGCGAAATGCTGCCATCAGCACCGTTCACGGTGACAGCAAAGGCGTGGACGGCGCGGGGACTCGTCTAGTCCGCAGGCGGCTGTAGCGGGCCGAGCACCCGGATCGTCTCGATCTCGTTGACAACCTCAACGCGCCACTCGTTGTCCAGGAACACCCAGCTGGAGAAGTGGTCGGCCTCGGCCAACTCTTCGGGGGTCTTGCCGTAAACGCCACTCATCTCCATGTAGGTGTCAAGGCAATCCTGCGTGCCCGGATAGAGGAGGTAACACAGATGCAAGGACACGTTGGACCGTGACTCATGCCGGATCCCGACCCTGGCCATCAAGGCGTAGACGAAACCGTCCGACGGGTTGTAGGCGCCGGCCAGGAGCGCCGCGTCATCGAAGCGATACACGAAGCTGTCGAGAGCACCCACCTCGGGCGAGGTAGTGATTCCCTTCAGGATGAAGGGCGGATCGGGAAGAGCGTTCCACCCCTCCGTCAGATCGGCGAACTCGACGCCCAGGGACCCAACCGGATTCGTTGGCGGCTCATCTGAAAGTGACTCGGCTGAGCTGTCAGCTAGAGCTTGGGGGTCGACGCTGTCTGCCGAACCAGAGGAGATGATCATCGCGACCACCACACCCACTACCAACACACAACCGATTGAGGCCCAATAGAGGGGTGGGATCTGCTTTGCGTACGCCATCCAATCGGCTGCGGGCTTCGGTTCCTCTTGCCTGTCCTCTTCCGGGATGGCGGGATGGGCAACCGGCTCGGAGTCGCCGTCTTGGTGGTCGGCCCACTCTTCGATCGGAGCCTCGAGGAGCTCGGTCTTGACGACCTCGAACTCCCATTGCGTGATCTTCCCCTCGTCCAAGAGTTGGGCGAGTTCGCGGAGATCCTCAAGTCTGCTGCTCACATCGGTCGCGTTCCTGGTCGGGGTCACGAGCCGCACCCAAAGGCGCTATCGCCGTTTATCGGCAGCCGCAGGGCAGATCAATAGTGGATCAACGGAGAGCCGTTTCCAGACGTGTTCTTGGGTGTCGGAGGGGGGACTCGAACCCCCACAGAGCCATGCTCCACCAGGCCCTCAACCTGGCGCGTCTACCAATTCCGCCACTCCGACCGGAGCCGGGCGAGTGTACAACCGGGCCTAGCTCAAGAGGAAGGTCAGCGTGAAGGTGCTGACCCCGAAGAGAACCCCGACCAGCACCGTGAGACGGTCGAGATTTCGCTCCACGACAGTGGACCCACCGAGACTCGAAGTGGACATACCGCCGCCGAAGACGTCCGACAGGCCCCCGCCTTTACCGGAGTGGAGCAAGACCAGGGCCACCACTGCCAAAGAGAGGATCACATGGAAGACGATTGCGATTGCTTCGACGACAGCCATTGCCTACCCGGTATAGGAGAAACCATTCGGTCATCCGATTGGCAGAACAAACGCTACCAGCGTTTCTCCCCCCAGCGAACGAAGTGAGCGTTGAGGGGAGAGCCGGCGAAGCCGGGAGGGGGGCATGTCGTCACGCGTCAGAGGTGCCCCCTCCGACCCTCCGGGCCACCTCCCCCAACGTCGCTTCGCTCCTGGGGGAGGAAACAGAGATCTACCCGGCTTGGCGGGCCACCGCCTCGGCTGCAGCCTGCACCGCCTCGGGATCCCCGAGGTATCGGCTCGTTAGGGGTTGGAGGGCAGAGTCGAACTCGTAGACAAGGGGCACCCCGGTTGGGATATTGAGCTCGACGATCTCCTCGTCACTGATCCGGTCCAGATGCTTGATCAGGGCTCGTATCGAGTTGCCGTGGGCCACAACCAAAGGCGTCATCCCAGCCCGAAGATCCGGAACGATTGAGTCGTGCCAGTAGGGAAGCATTCGAACCACCACATCAGCCAGGCATTCGGTTGCGGGAAGCACATCAGGGGCCAGGGTCGCGTAACGAGGGTCATGGATGGGATGGCGCTCGTCGTTTAGCTCGAGACCCGGTGGCGGGATATCGAAACTCCGGCGCCACAACAAGACCTGCTCACTCCCGTGAATCTCCGCAGTCTCCACCTTGTTCAGGCCCTGCAGGGCACCGTAGTGACGTTCGTTGAGCCGCCACGACCGTCGCACCGGCAGATACTGGAGGCCCATCTCCTCCAAGGCAATCTCTGCGGTCCTGATCGCACGCACCAGAACCGACGTATGGAGGACGTCGGGCTGAAGACCCTCCTCGACCATCAGGCGCCCTGAAGCCCTGCCCTCGGCTTCGCCTCGGGCAGTTAGCCCGACATCGGTCCAACCGGTGAATCGATTCTCCTGATTCCATGTCGATTCACCATGTCGGAGGAGGATCAGGGAGTAGGTCACATCCAATACCTGACGATCGAAGCGAAGTTGTCGGGATCGAGGGAGGCCCCACCAACGAGCGCGCCGTCGATCTCAGTTTTCGCCATGAAATCCTTGATGTTGCCGGCGTTCACCGATCCGCCGTAGAGGATTCGCATCCCCGCCGACGCCTCGCTCGAAACCCGGTCGGCAACGGTGGAGCGAATCGTCTCCGACATGACTCCGGCGTCGTCGGGCGATGCGTTGCGACCGGTCCCGATCGCCCAGACCGGCTCGTAGGCGATAGCGGACGTCGCGATCACCTCGACGTCGATGCGGTTGATCGCGGCAACCAACTGACCGATCACCACCCGCTCCGCCTCCCCCGACTCCCGCTGCTCGAGGGTCTCGCCGACGCAGATGATCGGTCGCATTCCCGCGCCAGATACCGCACGGACCTTCTTGTTGACCCCTTCGTCGGTCTCCCCGAAAAGCTGACGGCGCTCGGAATGGCCCACGATGACATGCTGAACCGACAGCTTGGCCAGCATCGGGGCCGAGATCTCGCCGGTGAACGCTCCTGCTTCCTCCCAGAACACGTCCTGGGCCCCGAGCCCGATCCACAAGCGGTCCGCCTCGATCACGGTCTGCACCGAGC
>JALYNX010000185.1 GCA_030772935.1 Actinomycetota bacterium
CACCACGACCGCGGAGCCTGTCACGACAACGACTCAGGGCGTGACGATTACGACTCAGCTATTCACAGCGCCGACGGAGGCGGTGACCACAACCACGCTCGAACGGTTTGCGACCCCAACCACCCAGCCGGACGTTGTAACGGTCATCACCTCGGCAGCGGAGGCAACCTTCGTTACGACATCCACCGTTCCACTAGCCGAGCTTCCCCTCACGGGCTTGATGGCGCGGGCTCTCGTCCTATTCGCAGCCAGCATCCTCGCCCTCGGCTCAGTCACCCTCTATGTGAGCCGGGAAAAGAACGATGAGATGCGACACCTTGATGAGTGACCCCTTGGCAGCCAGAAAACCTCTCGTCCCGTCACGCATGGATATCTCGATGGTTCGATCGGACCTATTTCCAGCAGAGAGTTTGAGGCCCCACGATCCACTGGACTCCCTGAAATCGGGGGCTCGGCCAGTCTCGCGACTACCAGGGTATCGCCTCAAGAAGCTGTGAAAACCGGTGCAGAGTGGCTCCTGCTCTAAGGATTCTTGACAATGGGGTCACTCGAAAACCGAACCCCTATAAGGGAACAGTGACTTCGGGCGCGCTCGGGCAACCGAACATGGTCGCTCTCCTGAGCCACGGAATGATGGGCGAAGAGTCGTGATAACCGATTTTCGAGGTACCACGCCGGCCATTCTGAGGTTTATGTCAGATCCTCTAGGACCCTGAGCTCTTATGCGCGAAATCCGCCCTGGAATGTAGGCCGGGAGAAAGCGGCACCGCGGAAGGTGTTTCTCAGTTTGAGTTGATGGGTCAGGACGAGCGATGTCGCCTGCTAATCCTTGGTCATTCGGCCCCGACCCGTCCCGTTTCTGAATTTCGAGGTGACCTCACGATGGACTCCCCTATTCCGCCGCTCTCCGTAGCCTGTTTGGGGTGATTGCTAATCGTTACCAGCTCAGCGAGCAGATCGGGTCCGGGGGGATGGCCACGGTGTGGAAGGCGACGGACACACTGCTCGGGCGCAACGTAGCGGTGAAGCGCCTGCTACCCCACCTGGCCGTTGATCCGCGGGCAGCGGAGCGGTTCAGACGAGAGGCCCGATCGGCTGCTCGCCTCAGTCACCCCGGGATTGTGACCGTGTTCGACACCGGAAAGGACGAAAACGGCCCATTCATCATCCTCGAGCTTGTCGAAGGGAACACCCTTGCCGCCATGGTCGCCCTACATGGGGCCATGAGGCCGACCGACGTCGTGACCATCGTGTCGCAGATAGCCATGGCACTCGACTACGCCCATGCCCAGGGAGTAGTCCACCGTGACGTCAAACCAGCAAACCTGATTCTCGATTCGGAGGGCCGTGTTCGTTTGACCGATTTCGGGATCGCCAAGACTGTCGACGACCCGACAACGATCACCGACGGCGGGGAGCTGGTAGGGACCTTCGCCTACATCGCTCCGGAGATTCTCGACGGAGCCGATGCCACGCCCGCCTCCGACGTTTACTCCCTGGCTGCCGTGACCTATGAGATGTTGGCGGGCAGAGCTCCGTTCTCGGCCGAAACCCCGGTGGCATTGCTCGAATCGGTCCGTCGTTCGGAGCCAAAGAGCTTGATCGGGACGGCTCCGGGAGAGATGGTGGCGGCGGTGTCCGCTGGGATGTCAAAAGACCCGATCCGCCGACCCCACACTGCCGGGGCGTTCGCCTCCCAGTTGACAGGGGCGACACTCGTCATGGCGTCGGACGTTCCTACCCCACCCGTCGACCACCTGGCACCCACCATCACCTTGGTCGGGTCGGACGAGCCAACACTGGTCACCAGCCCCCCGCCTGCGGTCCCGGCGGAGCCGGCGCCGGGCAAACCAGCCCGGTGGCCGCTCCTCGCAGTTTTGGTAGGGGTGATCGCGATTGCCGCGGCCGCCGCTTCCGCCGACCGAGACCCCGCGGAGGCCAATGGGCAGGAGCCCGTGCCTTTGGCGGCCGGGACCACGACCACAGCTCTTGCCACGACAACCCCGCCGACCACCTCGTTTACGGTGCCTGCTGCGACAACGGCGGTGGACACTCCCGAAATCGTCGCCCTCGAGATAAGGAGCCTTCTCGCTCAGCTCGACCCACCTCAGTTCAAGCCGAATGAGGTACGCCGAGTCGAGGACCGGCTAGAGCAGGTGATGGAGATATGGGAAGGGAGCAACGGCGACGACCTCGCCGAAGAGTTCGACAAGGTGTTCGATGCGGTGGCTGACCTCGAGGAATCGGCGCAACAAGAAGAGCTGACCGCTTCGTTGATCCAACTGGCCGCGCTGATGGGTCTCGAGATCGACCGTTCCTAGGGCATCGATGCCTTCCAACATGTCCCGCTTCTAAAAGGCCGGCCTTCATCGCCGCGCTTCGACGCTCTGCCGGGTAGCTCCGCTTGGGACGGGCAAACCGTTAGGGTCGCAGAGTCGCGGGGGAGCGATCTGACAACCACTTCAAGGTCCACCATGTATCGAAGGCTCGCTGTTTTGCTCGTCCTGGCCGGCTTTGGCGCCG
>JALYNX010000186.1 GCA_030772935.1 Actinomycetota bacterium
GCCTTGCACAGCATTCCCGGTATTCCCGGGTGAATGTCGACGTGTTCCTAGAAGACCAGACCAAGGCCAACCGCTGGCTCGCGGTCACTCCGGACACCTACCGGGCCCGCTTGTCGTTGCCGTCCAGCGGAGAGACCACAGAATTCGTGACCGTGGTCGACCCTGCCCTCTCCGTGTCCCAGGAACTGACCAACCGTGCGCTGGTCACGCTTGGTGACTCCGGAATCGGGGCTGGAGTGGTTGGCGAGGTCGACGGGCCCCGGCTCGCCGGCAGGCATCGGACCGAGCCCGTGGTCGGACCTCGGCTGATCGCGGTGAGACGCAACTACCTCGATGAAGTGGGTGGGATCCCCGACGGTGAGCACCCGCTGCCCGGTCTGCTCGCCCGCCTCCGGGACGCCGGGCATCGAATCGGACTCATCCCGATTCCGGGTGGCGATGCCCCGACGACACGTACCGACCCCATCACCCGAGCCCCGGTGGTGATCCTTTCCGGGGTTCCCCTCCACGACATCGGTGGCGGCTCCCGGAGCACCCAACTCGCCGTGGAGCTCGTTCGTCAGGGATACCACGTCACGCTGGTTGCCCTCTACGAGGCGCAGGAATCGGTCGACCTCGGCCTGCGCTACATCCACCCCCACTTGGAGCAGAGCCGGGTGGAACGGTTCGACGCCGATGTGCTGCTGGGCCGGGTCGCCTCCGCCGGCCTGGCCCTGGTCGAGGCACCCGCGGCCTCTCTGCTCGTGCACGCCAAGGCCTTGCAGGCGGCGGGATGGGAGCTGGTCTACGACATGATCGACGACTGGTCCGACCCAGCTCTTGGCGGCGAGTGGTACCGACAGGCCGTGGAACAGGAGCTGATTTCATCCGCTGATCGGGTCTCGGCCTCGGCCCCCGACCTGGTCCGCCGAGTCGAGGCCATGGGCCGCGAGGCGGTCCTGGTTCCTAACGCAGTCAACGTTGCGGTCTTCGGCGCCGATCACCCACGCCGCCCCGCAGACCTCCCTGAGGCGGAGACGATCATCGGGTATCACGGTTCTCTATATGGCGACTGGTTCGACTGGGATTCGTTGCGTAGGGTCGCCGAGGCCAACCCGCGAGCGGCGGTGGTCCTGATTGGTGACGACAAGACCGCCCATCCGGTGCTTCCCCCGAATGTCCGCTTTCTCGGCCTCAAACCGCAGACGGACCTGCCCGGCTATCTCCAGCGATTCGACGTAGGTCTCGTCCCCTTCAGTGTGAACGAGACGACCCACGCCGTGAGCCCGCTCAAGGCCTACGAGTACTTGGGCTCAGGTGTCCCAATCGCCGCCCCGCCGTTGCGGGCTCTGGAGGGGATGGAAGGCGTGCACACCGACTCCGACCTCGTCTCCGCGGTGGCGAGCGCCCTGGCCGCCCTCCGACCTGACCGGGCCCTTGCCCTCAAAGACCATTCCTGGGAGAACCGGGTGGTCAAACTGACCGGGAGCGATGCCGTGGTCGTCGAGTACACCCCGGTCTCGGTCGTTGCCCGACCGGCCATCCACTACGACCGGCCCGCCCGATTGGTTGTCGGGCTGGACGATCCGGAGTCGTAACCTGCCAGTCGTGATGAGCATCGAACAGCAGGTCAGAATCTACGAACCGCTGGTTCACTCCGACGATCGGGGCAGTGTCTACGAGTCGTACAGCCAGCAGGTCTTCGATGCCTGGGTGGGCCGGAAGGTCCGCTTTGTCCAGGACAATCACTCAACGTCGGCCAAGGGTGTGCTTCGGGGGCTTCACTATCAGTTGCCCCCCGCCCCGCAGGAGAAACTGGTGCGGGTGACTCGTGGCGCCATCTTCGATGTTGCGGTGGACATCCGACGCTCCAGCCCCACGTTCGGAGAGTGGTTTGGCGTCGAGCTCAGCGAGCAGAATCGGCGCCAGGTTTGGATCCCCGAAGGGTTCGCCCACGGCTTCCTCGCTCTCGGAGATGGCGCCGAGGTCCAATACAAGACGTCTGCGCCGTACACCCCGAGACTGGATCGATGCATTCGCTGGAACGATCCGGAGCTCGGGATCGTGTGGCCGCTCGGTCAGTACCAGCCACTGGTGAGCGCCAAAGACGAGGCGGCCCCTACGCTCGCTGAAGCGGAAGTGTTCGACTGATGAGACTGTGATGGCGCGGAAATACCTAGTGACCGGAGGGGCCGGCTTCATCGGCTCCAACTTCATCCGTTATCTGATCGAACACGAGCCTGACGCCACTGTCACCAACCTGGATGCGCTCACCTACGCCGGCGTCCCGGCGACTGTTGCCGAGCTGGATGAGTTTCCCAATCACCACTTTGTCAAAGGTGACATCCGAGATGCCGAGTTGATCGATGAGCTGGTGCCTGGCCACGACGTGGTGGTCCACTTTGCCGCCGAGAGCCACGTCGATCGCTCCATCTCCGGCCCTGAACCGTTCCTGAGCACGAATGTCATCGGGACCGGAATTCTCATCGACGCTGCCCACCGCCATCAAGTCCAGCGATTCATCCATGTCTCAACTGATGAGGTCTACGGGTCAGTGACCGACGGATTCGCCCACGAAGACGCC
>JALYNX010000187.1 GCA_030772935.1 Actinomycetota bacterium
AGCAACAGATTCTCAATGCCCGGGTTCCCGGGCTCTCCGAGCATTTGGCCGCTCAGGTCGCAAACGTGGCACGCTCGATCCGAAACCTCGACCTCAAGAAGGCCCCGTCGGTCTCCGAGACCATCGACTGGGCGCGCACTCTGCTGGCACTCTCGATCGAAGAGGTGGACGCTGCGGTGCTCGGGGACACCCTTCACGTCCTTTTGAAATACCAGTCGGACATCGAGAAAGCAGCCAAGGAGCTGGCCTCGAGCCCGGGCAGCTGACCATGCTCGGCGTGATCACCGGATTCATCGACGAGTTGCGGGAAGCCGGGGTGCCGGTGTCGATGGTGGAGGGAATCGACTCGATGCGTGCGGTGGAAGCCATCGATGTCGCTGATCGGGTCGCCCTTCGGGAAACGCTTCGGGCAACTCTGGTGAAGAACCTCCGACATGAGCGGGCCTTCGATACCGCGTTCGATGTCTACTTCTCGATGGTTCCGTCTCTGGCCCCAGAATCGTCGATGACGGCCGAAGAAGGTGAGCGGCCTCAGAGTCTGGGGAGTGAGCGCCCCCAGGCCCAGGGATTCGACCTGGATGCCCTGCTCGAACAGCTGTTCCAGGCGCTGGCCGCGCTCGACAGCGAGGCCCTGCGCCAGGGAGCCCGAACCGCAGTGGACCAGCTGGCAGGCATGGAGCCGGGGAGGCCGGTGGGCGGCACCTATTACCTCTATCGGACTTTGCGCCGACTGGACCTGGCCGAGTTGGAAGAAAGACTCCTGGAGGCCTTGATCGGCGATACTGAGATGAGCGAATTCGATCAGCGTCTCCTGCGCGAGGAGGTCCAATCCAGGATCGAGCAGCTCCGGGAGGAGATCCAAGAGGAGATCCGCCGGAGGCTGGTCGCCGACCGGGGACGGGAGGCGGTGGCACGCACCCTGCGTCGGCCGCTAATCGAAGACGTGGACCTCATGCATGCCACGGCTGATGATCTCAAGGAGATGGATGCAGCCATCGGCCCCCTGACCCGCAAGCTGGCTGCCCGGTTGGCCCGGCGCCGCAGGAAACGCACGGGAAGACTCGACTTTCGCCGCACCGTGCGACGCTCTCTGGCCACCGGAGGGGTGCCTGTCGACCCTCAGTTCCGTCATCCCCGACCCCACCGACCTGAGGTTTGGCTGTTGTGTGACGTGAGCGGGTCGATGGCGACGTTCTCCCGATTCACCCTCCAGTTCACCCACGCCATGTCCACCCACTTCTCCAAGCTCCGCTCTTTTGCGTTCGTGGACACCGTCGACGAGGTCACTGACTTCTTCGGGCCGGGCGTGGACTTCGGATCAGCACTGCAGCGAGTAGCCACCGAGGCCGAGGTCGTGTGGCTCGACGGCCACTCCGACTATGGGAACTCCCTCGAGACGTTTCATCGTCGATATGGGCCCCAACTGACCCCGCGGACCACGGTGATCGTGACTGGGGATGCCCGCAACAACTATCGGCCACCGCGCGACCAGGTGCTTGCGGATATCGCCAGATCCGCAAGGGCAGTGGTGTGGCTCAACCCCGAGCCCAACACATACTGGGACACCGGGGATTCGATGATGTCCCATTACGCCCGGCATTGCAGTTCGGTGCATGAAGTGCGCACTTTGCGCCAGTTGGAGCAATTCGTCGAGGAGTTGACACTGCCCACCGGGCGCCCCCTCCAGAATGTCCACTAAACCGTTGGCCGCTAACTGCCGATGAATGGGAATACGCCCTCTATGGGGCAATTACCAGAGGTAAAGAAATGGGCTCGCGGATTCTCGTTGTGGAGGACTCAGCCGTCATTCGGCGACTGATAGAAGTTTGTCTTCGCGCTGCCGACCTCGAGATCATCACTCGCGATGACGGCAAGACAGGTCTTTCGGCGGTGGGCACCGAGTCACCAGACCTGGTAGTCCTCGACATCGGACTCCCCGGGATGGATGGCTGGGAAGTGCTGGATCGCATCCGCAGGGACGAGACGACCAAGAACATTCCGGTTGTCGTCCTTACCGCACATGCTGAAGAGGAATCGAGACGGCGTGCGAACGAAGGTGGCGCTGACGCATTCGTCACCAAGCCGTTCCAGCCCAACGACTTCCGAACCACGGTCCTGTCACTGCTCGAATAAGAGCCGGCTGCCTGCCCCGGTAGGCTGCCATCGGTGACCAACGAACCCTTCATACCTTCGTTCATTGGCGCGCCTGTACAGCGTCGCGAGGACCCGGCGCTCATCACCGGAACTGCCCACTATGTCGATGACGTGTCTCCTGCGGGTGTCCTTCACCTAGCGATCGTCCGCAGCCCCTTCGCACACGCCACCGTCACCTCGATCGATATCGAAGCCGCCGTAGACGTCGGCGGTGTTCTCCTTGTCATCACACCGGATCAGGTATCCGACGTGGAAATGCCCCCGACCCCGGTTCCCGAGCGGAACATCCCCCGCCGGTTTCCCCTGGCCCAAGGCGTTGTCCTCATGCCGGGTGACCC
>JALYNX010000188.1 GCA_030772935.1 Actinomycetota bacterium
TCGTTCTACCGGATCGATGCCGCTTTCTCGGTGCCCCGAGTCGACCTGCCGGCGTGGACCCTCAGTATCAAGGGCATGGTCGATCGCCCCTACTCCATCACCTATGCCGACCTCCTCGACATGCGGATGGTGGAGCGCTACGTCACTTTGTCCTGTGTCTCCAACCCGGTAGGGGGGAACCTGGTGGGAAACGCCAAGTGGCTCGGGGTTCCTCTGACCGAGATCCTGGATCGTGCGGGGATGCAACCCGAGGCAGAGCAAATAGTCGGCAGATCGGTGGATGACTTCACGGTCGGGTTCCCGGTCGAGGCCGCCTACGACGGTCGTGACGCGCTCCTCGCGGTCGGGATGAACGACGAGCCACTTCCCTTCGAGCACGGTTTTCCGGCGCGGCTGGTGGTGGCCGGGCTCTATGGGTACGTTTCGGCGACGAAGTGGATCTCGGAGATCGAGCTCACCCGGTGGGACGACTTCGATGCCTACTGGGTCCCAAGAGGCTGGTCCAAGGAGGCCCCGGTGAAGACCCAGAGCCGGATCGACACCCCACCATCTGGGGCACAGGTCCCGGCCGGCCCCCGCCAGGTGGCTGGGGTGGCCTGGGCGCCGCATCGTGGAATCTCAAAGGTCGAAGTCCAGCTCGGTGATCTCGCCGATTGGCTGGAGGCTGAACTGTCCGAGTCATTGTCCGACAACAGTTGGCGGCAATGGTCGATCGAATGGGAGGCTCCGGTTGGCTCCCACGTCCTCAGGGTGCGGGCCACCGACGGGGAGGGGAATCTGCAGACCGACGAGATCGTCCCCCCAGCGCCCAACGGTGCCACCGGATGGCACACCATCGAGACGGTGGTGGCCTGACCCTCACGCGAGGTCCACCGCAGAGATGGCCCAGGACAACCCGCTGTCTGGATCTTCAATAGCCAGACGCAGGGCCCATCCGGTGCCCGGGCTTCCGTCGTCGAACCAGAACCAGGAGAACCGTGACGCAGCCTCCCCTAGGGCCGCGGGCGGGCAGGGCCAGGGCAGGTCGGCCATGACCGATGTTGCCCACCAGGCCAGGTGCCTGCCGGCCGCGGCTCCCCGTCTCTTGCCGTGAGCGCCGCCCGAGGCTGCGGCCCAACCCATCCACGCCAGCCCCGCAGCGGGCGCGATGGCGGCGTCGCGACACACGGTTGCTCCTAGCGCCCGAATGGCGGCCAGATGATCTCCGGACACGACCGTCGTCTGACACCGCCCGTTTGACTCGTCTGTCCACGGCTCGACCAGGTCCGCCAGCGCTGCCTCGGATTGAGGATCGTCGAGCATCTCGAAACTGGCGGGTAACTCGGCCTCGGTGAGGCTGGGTGACGGAGGGGATGCTGCTTCGACCTTGTCCCGCTTGTAGGTGGCCAACGGATACCGCGGTTCCCACTCCTCGAGCGCGCCGGGGAGATCGAGATTCGGCTCGTCAACCCGGTCACCTCGCATGACACGCTCAGAGGCCAGGGTTCTGCGCTCGGGACCGTTCTCGAGGTAGGGCTCCATCTCTCGCCAGGTCTTGGTGCTGGCCGCTACCTCGGCGAGGGGGCCGAGGGCAAAGCGTGAGTGGCCCTCGGAGACAGCAGGCCCGGCGAAAGCCGGCGGCGCTTCCAGGGCCAGCCGATAGCGAATGTGTTCCTCGATGCCCCAAACCTGCTTGCCCCGCTCCACTGCCTCCCGACACCTGATGCGCAGCTCGACCAGATCGTCCCAGGCTTGGGCGGCGCACAGGCCATCGACGACCCGAAGCAGGTCGTCGGTGTCGGACGATTCGATGGCCTCGACAGCTCTGGGGCTGATCAAGGCTCGTCGCCCGTGGCCACCGGTAGGACACGGCGGGACCAGTCCGAAAACGAGCCGATATAGACGTCCGGCATCGGGTGGCCGGCAGCGACCAACGCAAGCGCGACCTGACAAGCGGTGACCCCGCTGCCACAGGAAACGATCGTGTCGTCTGGGGTTTCCCGGTACCGATCGGCGAGTCCCTCGCGGTCGAGAAAGCGGCCTTTGGGGCCGAGGTTGCCGCTCGCTGGCATGTTGATCGCACCCGGGATGTGGCCCGCCTTGGGGTCGACGGGCTCGACCTCTCCCCGGTACCGCTCCGGGGATCTGGCGTCGATCAGATGGCGACCTGTCAGCCCCTCTGCAGTCACGACTCCGGTGAAGCCGGCGACTGTGGGGTACTCCGTGGAAGGACGTCGGGTCTCGTCGTCGGTGACCGGAAGACCTGCATCGATCCAGGCGCCCAGGCCCCCGTCGAGGACACGTGACTTCTCATGACCGATAGAGCGCAGCATCCACCACATCCGGGCCGCGACCGAGCCTCCCATGTCGTCATAGACCACGATCTCGTCATCGGGGCCTGCCCCGAGGACTCCGAGGGTGCGAGTGAATTCGTCGACCGATGGGAGGGGGTGGCGGCCGTCACCGGCAGAGGCGGCCAGGTCGGCCTCGAGATCGACGAAGACGGCGCCAGGCAGATGTCCCGCGGCGTAGGTCCCCCTCCCCTGGTGCGGTTCGGTGAGCGACCACCGCATGTCGAAGAGGACGATCTCGTCGAGACGCTCGCTCAACTCCCCAACCGAGATCAGGGGGTCGGGCACGGTTCCACCCGGCTACTCCTCCTCGGCGGAATGACCCTTGAACTCGTCACCGAGATCACTGATCGTCGAGCCGAGGGCGGCGGCGAAAGAACTCGCCGCCTTCTTGAGGTGCTCCCTTGCCTCCGGGTCGCGTAACGCGCTGGCCACCGACTCGGCGACCTGGTCAAAGGCACCGATCAAGGTCGCGAATGCTCCTTTGATCTCATCCTCCGACGGGCCTCGGTCGGTAGCGACTCGCCGATAGGTGTCCTTGAGCCGTTCCCCCAATGACCCGAACTCAGAGCTGACCTTGTCCCAGGGATCGACATCCTCATTGGGCTTAGGATCTGGGTCGTGCGTCTCCACCTCCTCGATGGTACCTATGAGTTGTTCCGGGCTCACTTCGGCCGCAAGGACACGGTCCTCGCCAGAGACGGCTCGGACATCAGGGCGACACACGGGATCATCGAATCGACCCTCTCCCTGCTGCGAGAGCCCGATGTCACCCATCTCGCCGCCAGCTTCGACACGGTCATCGAATCCTTCCGCAACGAGATGTTCGCCGGCTACAAGACTTCGGCCGGTATGGAGCCCGAGTTGTTGGCGCAGTTCCCCCTGGCGGAGGAGGCACTGAGAGCGATCGGGGTCGTGGTGTGGGGCAACATCGATCACGAAGCCGACGATGCCATCGCCACCGCGGCGATCCGATGGGTGGAGGATGTGGAGCAAGTCGTCATCGCCACGCCCGACAAGGACCTGTGCCAGCTGGTAATTGGGGATCGGATCGTCACCTACAACCGCCGCGAGCAGAAGATCCTCGATGAGGCTGCGGTGGTCGAGAAGTTCGGGGTCCATCCCGAGTCGATCCCTGATTATCTGGCACTGGTCGGGGACACGGCAGACGGGGTTCCCGGGCTACCGGGTTGGGGGGCGAAGTCGGCTGCAGCCGTACTCTTTCGCTACCCCCGGCTGGAGCTGATCCCGGCGGATGCCGCGGAATGGGAGGTCACGGTGCGCAGCGCCGACAAGCTGGCGGCGACGCTCCGCGAGTATGTCCAAGAGGTCTACCTGTATCGGGAGTTGACCACGCTTCGGTTCGATGTCCCGATTGCAGAGACCCTCGAGGAGCTGGAATGGAGAGGGGTGCCGCGGGAAGTCTTCGAGGCCTTCTGCCAACGAGAAGGGCTCGACGCGGACGCGATCCGGGTCCATCGCTGGGTGGAGTGAACCCCCCTCCCGGCTTCGCTCCGCTCACCCGGTCCCCCCCTTCGGATGGGGGGACAACTGTGAGGGGGCCCTGTCAGTCGGTCGCCGAATCGTCATCGAGCTCCTCCCAAACCACGTCGAACCGGTCCAGACATTCGGCACAGCGGTAGGCGAGAGCCGTGCCTGGCTCCAGGTCCTCATCTGGTGGTAGGAAGGAAATCAGGTGCGCCGTCGCGCCACATTCGACGCATGTGATCGATGCTGGTGGGGTCCTCAAATCAGCCGATCGATTTTCCTGCCGACATCAGCTGCTCGCAGGCCTCGACCACCCTGGCCGCCATCCCGGTCTCGCCCTTTTTCATATAGGACCGGGGGTCATAGGTCTTCTTGTCCCCGACGTTGCCATCGACCTTCAGGACTCCGGCGTAGTTGGTCATCACGTGGTCCACAATGGGACGGGTGTAGGCGTACTGACAATCGGTGTCGATGTTCATCTTCACCACCCCGTAGCCGAGAGTCTCCCGAATCTCCTCCAGCGTCGAGCCGCTGCCACCATGGAAAACCAGGTAGTGACGGGCCGGTTCGCCGAATTTGGCTTCCACCGCGTTCTGGCCGTTCTTCAGGATTTCCGGGGTCAACTTGACGGCTCCAGGTTTGTAGACCCCATGCACATTGCCGAAGACGGCTGCCAGCAGATATCGGCCGCCCTCGGAAGCTCCGAGAACTTCGGTGACCCGGACCATGTCCTCGGGTGAGGTGTACATCTTCCCCCGGTCGATGTTTTCGTTGTCACTGGCGTCCTCCACCCCTCCGACGATGCCGATCTCCAGTTCGAGAACCACGTCGACCTCGGCGCACAAGGCGAGCAACTCGGCGGCCAGGGCCAGGTTCTCCTCCATGGGGAGCTCTGAGGCGTCCAGCATGTGGGATTGGTAGAGCGGGCCCAGTCCGGCATCCTTTCGTTGCCGGCTCACTTCGAGGAGGGGGCGGATGAATCCGTCCACCCGATCGGGCGGGCAGTGGTCGGTGTGAAGGGCGATGTTCACTGGGTACTGCTCGGCTACCACATGGGCGAACTCGGCGAGGGCGCGGGCTCCGTTGGGCATGTCCTTGTTGGATTGACCGGAGGCGAACTCCGCGGCCCCGTAGGAGACCTGGATGATCCCGTCTGACTTCGCCTCGGCGAATCCCTCGAGGGCTGCCAGCAGAGTCGTCGATGCCGCGACGTTGATCGCCGGAAACGCGTAGCCGCCAGCCCGGGCTGCCTGGAACATCTTCTGATATTTCTCGGGGGTGACTATCGGCATTCTGTCCTCTTGTTCGTTCAGGTGAAGGTACCAAGCGGGGCGGAGGGGACGGAATCCAAGGACCCAGTAGCCAAGTACGAAGTACCTTTTCCGACTCGCCGTCAGCAACCCGCGGCAATAGGTTGGAGGGGTGACGCCAAGCGTCGATCATCCGGTCGCGTCCCGAAAGCCTCGCAGCCGCGTCTTGCGCGGGGTCTATCTGATCCTCGGGTTCATCTGTTTGGGTCTCGTCGCCATCAGCTTCATTCCCGGAATCCCCACCTTCGACTTCGTGATCCTCGCCGCCTTCTTCTTTTCGATGTCTTCCGACAAGCTCCATGAGTGGATGCTCAACCACCCGGTCTACGGGAAGATGATCAAGGGCTACCGCGCCGGTGGCCTCACCGTTCGGATGAAGTGGTTGGCGGCCGTCGCGATCACCGGCTCGCTGACCTTCTCCATCGTGGTGCTGATCTCTAATCCGGTGTTGAGGATCATCCTCGGAGCGGTCGGGGTGTTCGCGCTCTGGTTTGTCTTCAGCCGACCCACCAGAGCCGAGCCGGCCGGCTCCTCACCCGCCGCTGACGGCCTGTAGCACCTGAACCTCGGCGCCGTCGGGGACCGGTGTGGAAAGGCCTGCGCGTTCGCCGTCGACGAAAACCAGGACATGAGTGCGAATCTCACCGTCCTCGTCGATCAGGTGATTGCGGAGACCGGGCTCCATATCGAAGAGCCCGTGAAGCACTTGTCCCACATCGGCTCCGGTCACGTCGTGGAGCAGCCCTTCCTGGACGGCCTGGCTGAGGATCCGAGGCAGCCGCACCCTGACCGTCACGACAGCAACCGGACCGCGTCCACTCGTGGAAAACTGGGAGCCAACTCCTGCCAACTGGCGCCGTTGTCGCTGGTGAGCCACAGTTTCCCGCCGGTGGTTCCGAAGCAGAAGACCCCTTTGTTGTCGCCGTCGAAGGCCCCACGCAGCACGCCGGTGAACTGGGGAGCCACCGACCATCCCGAACCTGCCACCTGCCAGCTGTCGCCGTCGTCGTCGGAGACGTAGGCGCGCAGTTCCCCATTGACCGGGACCCGGTTCTCATCGGAGGTCAGGGGGATCGTGAACAGCCTGCCGCTGTCGTCATCCCTCCAAATCACGAATCCGAAACCAGAAGGGAGGCCGTTCTCGATCCGCTCCCAGTTGTCCCCGCCATCGCCGGTCCGGAACATTCCGGCATGGTCCTGTCGCCAGATTCGCTCAGGATTGCTCGGGTCTTGGGCAAGCCCGTGCACGCAGTAACCGACCTCGGCTCTTGGCGCATCCTCGGGTACGCCGACCGGCGAGACGCCGTCGTTTTTCGGATGCCAGGTGATGTCGCCGTCGTCGGAGCGGAAGACGCCCACGGCGGAGATCGCGACCCAGCTCTGGTTCCCTGCGGTGAGGATCCGGTGGGCACAAAGGCCACCGAACCCGGGCATCCACTCGGATCGGGTTTCGTGCTCGTTCAGACCCTCGACGGGAGCCCAGCTGAGTCCCTGATCGTCGGAGGTGAAGAGACCTGCATCGGACACACCCGCCCAGAGCTTGTCGCCGTCGGTGTGGATCGTCCAGACCTGTTCCATCTTCCGGTCTCCGCCTTCGGGCCAGCCCGGCGGGCTGTCGGTCTGTTCCCAATCGTGGAAGTTTTCACTGGTATGGATCCCAACGCCGAACCAGTTGCTGCCCACCGCCGCGATTTGAGTCCCGTCCGGGGCCCGACCGAATGCGGTCACCTTCCAACCTGGGAAGAGCGGGCCTTCGACGGACCATTGGCCGCCACTCCCTTCGACCAGGTATGCGCCTTTGTGGGTACCGACCGCGATCTGTGTCATGAAGATCGGTGACAAGCTAGTGGCCTCTAAGTTGGGGTGCCGATGCGCCCCTTCAGCCGGATTTCGCTAGCCACAGTCACAGCCGCGACCATGGCTGTAGCGACTTTTCCTCAGGTCATGTTCGGGGTGCTCGCCGCCGACCTGATCCAAGACTTCGGCGTGGAAAGATGGCAGGTGGGCGCCCTTGTTACGGCGACCGCTCTGACCGGGGCTCTCCTCTCACCCACGTTCGGGCGAGTCACCGATCACATCGGCGCCGTCCGGTCGACCATCGGCGTGCTCTTTGCGGGTATTGCCAGCCTGACCCTGGTGACGCTTTCTCCCAACTACCTGATCCTGTTCCTCGTGGCACTGCTCACAGGGATCCCGCAGGGATGGGCCAATCCGGCCACCAACACCCTCATCGTGGACAACGTGCCACCCGGCGCTAGGGGAGTCATCACCGGGATCAAGCAGTCCGGAGTGCAGATGGGCACCTTCATCGGTGGGATCCTGCTCCCCACGGTGGCGACCTTCTGGGATTGGAGAGCCGCGATCGCCGCCTTTCTCGTCGTGCCCGTTGCGACATTGCTAGCGATGCGGGGCCGTCCGGAGGGAGCACACCATTCGGCGATGGGAGCCGGAAAAGGGCTCCGGGTGCCCTTGGTTGTGAGATATATCGCGATCTACGGGGCGCTCGCCGGTCTGGCGACTTCCGCGATGTTCACCTTTCTCCCCCTCTTTGCGGAGGAGGGCCAAGGGTGGACCGGCTTCCAGGCCGGCTTTCTGATCTCGGGTGTCGGACTGGTTGGCGTAGCTGCCCGAATCATCTGGGGCTCGTCGTCCGAGAGGTGGTTCGGCCACGGCAAGACCTTGAGGGTGCTGGCGGTGTTGACGGCAATCTCGGCGCTCCTCCTCGCCCTGGCAGCGCGCGGAGCAGTCCCGAGTTGGGTCCTTATCCCAGCCGCGATCCTCTTCGGAATAGGCGTCATAGCCTGGAATGCGGTGGGGATGCTCGCGGTGATGGACTATTCGCCTGTAGGGCTCGTCGGGAGGGGAACCGGATTGGTCCAACTCGGGTTTCTCCTTGGAATCGGCATTGGAGCCCCTTTCATGGGGTTATCGGTCGACCGCCTTGGGGTGTACTGGCCGGGGTGGCTCGCCGTGGCCATCCTGTGCCTGAGCTGTGCCGTCGTCGCTGGCCGCATCCAGAAGGCCAGTATCCTCGTCGCCTCGTGAGGCTGGTCATCGCCCGTTGCACTGTCGACTATTCGGGTCGCCTGACCGCCCATCTCCCCGAAGCGGTCCGCCTCATCATGCTCAAGGCCGACGGGACCCTGGCCATCCATTCCGACGGAAACGCATCCAAGCCACTGAATTGGATGGTGGCGCCGAATCTCCTCGAGACGTTCGAGGATCGATGGGAAGTGACCAACAACAAGGGCGAAAAGCTCACGATCCTGATCCACGAGATCCTGGAGGACGTGGTCCACTCACTTGGGGACGATCCCGGCCTCCAGAAGGACGGGGTGGAGGCCCACCTCCAAGCCCTGCTCGCCGACCGCCCCTGGGTCCTAGAGGACGGTCTGACCCTGATCAGGCGTGAGTTCCCAACCGACATCGGACCCGTTGATCTTCTGTGCGT
>JALYNX010000189.1 GCA_030772935.1 Actinomycetota bacterium
GGAGTCACCGCCTCCGTCCAGCCCGCATTCCTCGCCTCAGAGGCATCCTGGCTTCACAAGCGGTTGGGTGAGGAAAGGATGCAACGGGTCTACCCGTTCCACACCCTGCAGGAAGCAGGGGTTCATCTCCTCGGTGGGAGCGACTCCCCGGTCGAGTTGCCGGATCCCCAGGTAGGGATTCGGGCTGCCGTCCAGCGTCACGGATTCAATCCGGGGGAGGCCCTGAGCCTGGAGCAGGCCACCGCCCTCTTTGCCCCACCACAACAACCATGATGGCTTGGAGTGGAAGTCGGCATTTGCACTACCGTCCTTCGCCATGAGTGACCTGGATTTTGGCTTCTCGACGGTTGACGCCGCCGCGGTGGAGAACGGTGTGGACACCGCCCTGGAAGAGGCGAGACGCATCGTCGATGAGGCCGTCACCGCCAAGGAAGATCGCACCTTCGAAAACACCTTGATGCCCCTCGACCACATGGCCGACGTCATGGGGAAGGCATTCACCCGCTATGTGTTCATGGGCTACGTCCACCCCGACAAGGAGGTGCGAACCGCGGCCAAGGCTGCCGAGGAAAAGCTCGACAGCTTTGCCGTCGAGGTGATCTTCCGGGACGATCTGAATGCCGCAGTCAAGGAGTATGCAGCCACCGAGGAGGCGCAGAGCCTTGAAGGAGAACAGGCAAGGAGCCTCGAGTTCGTGCTGCGCGACCTGCGTCGAGCGGGCCACGACTTGCCACCCGAGGTCAGGGCCTCGGTGAAGGAGAAGACCCAGCGTCTCGTCGAGTTGGGGGTCCGCTTCCAGAGCAACATCGACGAGTGGGAAGACTGGCTGCTTGTCGACAAGAAGGACCTAGAAGGCCTCCCCGACAGCTTTGCCGATTCGCTGGACGTCGACGAGGAAAGCGGCCAGCTCAAGGTGACACTGGCCTACCCACATCTCATCCCTTTTGTCGAAAACGCAAAACGCCGCGACCTGCGCGAACAACTGCTCTTCAAGTTCAACACTCAGGCTGTCGACCTCAACCGCCCCATCATCGAGGAGGCTCTGAAGCTCCGTGACGAGATCGCAAGGGATTTCGACGTCAAGAGCTGGGCACACCACCGCCTCGAGGACCGGATGGCCAAGACCCCCGAGCGGGTTACCGCCTTCTACGAGGAGCTGATCCCACCCCTCACCGCGCAGGGTCGCAAAGACCTGGCAGTCATGAGTGAGCTGCTCGAGACCGACACCGGGACCGATACGGTGCGTACCTGGGACTGGCGTTACTACGACACCCAGCAGCGGCGCACCGACTACGGGGTGGATCCTTTCGAGGTCGCTGCCTATCTCCCTCTCGATGCGGTTCTTACCGGGATGTTCGACATGGTCCAGGAGGTGTTCGGCCTCGACTTCCGTGAGGTGGCCGATCCCGAGGTCTGGCATTCTGACGTCCGGCTCTACGCGATTCATGACCACGAAACCGGCGAAGAGATGGCCCACTTCTACCTCGACCTGTTCCCTCGGGAAGGCAAGTACTCCCACGCCGCCGAGTTCCCCCTCGTGACCAGCAGGCGGCTGGAGAACGGCAGCTATCAGAACCCGGTGTGCGCCATGGTCGCCAACTTCACGAAGCCCGCCGGCGACACCCCCTCATTGCTCCAGCACGGGGAGGTGGAAACCCTGTTCCACGAGTTCGGCCACGTCCTCCACCAGAACCTGGGGCGGACCGAGCTCGCCCGCTTCTCGGGGACCAATGTCGAGACTGACTTCGTCGAAGCTCCCAGCCAGATCATGCAGAACTGGGTGTGGCGAGCCGACGTCCTCAAGAAGTTCGCCCGTCACCATGAGACCGGCGAGCCGATTCCGGACTCCCTTGTCGATCAGTTGGTGGCGGCCCGTCGTCTCAACATCGCCATCCATCAGCTGCGGCAGCTGAAGTACGGGTGGCTGGATCAGACGATCCACGCTCCGGGAACGGAAAAGGACCTCGACGAGATCTCACGACAGGCATCCGAGCTCAGCCTGCTCCCGATCCACGAAGGAACCTTCGATCTCGCCTCATTCGGCCACCTAATGGGCGGCTACGACGCCGCCTACTACAGCTACATGTGGGCCGAGGTCTTCGGAGACGACATGTTCGGGCGTTTCGAGGAGGAGGGGGTCACCAACCCCGCCGTGGGAATGTCATACCGCCGCGAGGTGTTGGAGAAGGGTGGATCGGTCGATGCCGACCAGATGTTGGTCGGATTTCTCGGCAGGGAACCTGACAACAGCGCCTTCCTGCGTAAACTGGGGATCACGGGAACCGACTAACCGGTCCGCAACGTCTTATCACAGACAAAACGGGGGATTGTTTACCTTCGTTTTAGGGGTGGGATCGCAAAGTTGGGGACCACAAGGGTCGCCAGCGACCAACCTTTCGAGAACCACAGAAGACGATTCAACGTATTTATTGGAGAACCGGCCCACACAGGAGGGCCATGAACATGACAGACATCGTAAGAGGGGCAGCCATCAAGGGAGTCACCAGGCCGTCACGGCGTTTCAGCCAGGACCGGATCTGTTCGAAGCCGGGCTGCACCACCAAACTCTCGCAGTACAACAAGGCGGAGTATTGCCACGCCCACGCGCCGGTCCGCTTCCCGCGGGTCCGGGGCAAGATCATGGACGAGCAGGACGCCTGATCTCTCTGGCCGGGACAGGTCCTCTCCCCCTCCCAGTCCCAAGCCAGACAACCAGAGAGCCCCGGTTACGACCGGGGCTCTCTCTTTTCCACCAGGCCTGCGCCGGAATAAACGAATGCTCGCAGCCGTACACTTGGTCGTGATGCAACAAGTACTTCTTCAAGCTCCCGAGATCCATTGCGATCACTGCAAGATGAGCATCGAAGGCGCCGTCGGAGCCCTGCCGGGGGTCGCCTCCGTCGAAGTGGCCATCGCCGATGCGACTGTGGAAGTCACCTACGACGACAGCGCCACCGACCTCGATGCGATCAAACACACCATCGAGGAGCAGGGCTACGCCGTCTTCGGCTGACACCCACCACGGGCACGCCGAAACCGTCCTTTTCGACGTCGACGGCATGACCTGCGCCACCTGTGCGGTGCGAATCGAACGCGTCCTGAGCCGCCAGGAAGGGGTTGAGAACGCCTCGGTGAGCCTGGCCGGAGCCTCCGCGCTGGTCCATGTGAATGAAGACGCCGATCTCGACTCCCTGAGCGCCGCGGTGGGCAAGATCGGGTACAGCATCTCTCCTCACGAATCCGGTGAGCACGGCCGGGATCTGATGGATCACTATCACGACAGCGAGGACGTGCAGTGGCGCCGTTTCTGGATAGCCGCCGCCCTCACCGCGCCCGCCATGCTCCTGGCCATGTTCGGGCCGGAGGTCTTCTGGAACCGGGCCCTGCAAGGGGTCCTCGTGACGCCCGTGGTCGCATGGGGCGGCTGGCAGTTCCACAGGGTGGCCCTCAAACAGGCGCGCAGCTTCAGCGCCAGCATGGACACGCTCATCTCGATGGGTTCGATCGCGGCCTACGTCTATTCGATCTTCGCCCTCTTCTCCGACCTGTCGGTCTTCTTCGAGATCTCGGGCGTCATCGTCACCCTGATCACCCTCGGCCGTGCCTTCGAGGCCCGGGCCAAGGGGCAGGCCTCGACCGCGGTCCATCGTCTCGTCGAGCTTGCGGCCCGTGAAGCCCGAGTCTTGGTCGACGGGGAGGAACGATCGGTTCCGATCGGGGAGGTCCTCCCCGGCGATCTGATGGTGGTGCTACCGGGAGAGAAGATCCCCACCGACGGGATCATCGAGTCCGGTGCGTCCTCCATCGACGAGTCCATGCTCACCGGCGAGTCATTGCCCGTCGACAAGAGGGTCGGCGACTCGGTGTTCGGCGCCACTGTCAACCAGGTCGGCATGATTCAGGTCCGTGCCACCTCGGTCGGAGCCGGCACCGCGTTGGCCGGAATCGTTCGCATGGTCGAACAAGCGCAGAATTCCAAGGCGCCGATCCAGAGACTGGCCGACCGGGTCTCTTCGATTTTCGTGCCCATCGTGATCCTGATCTCGATCGCCACCACCGTCGTCTGGCTGGCTCTAGGCAACGAAGTGCCCGAATCGGTTCGCGCAGGGGTTGCGGTGCTGATCATCGCTTGTCCCTGCGCATTGGGCCTGGCCACTCCGACTGCGATCATGGTTGGCAGCGGCCGCGGTGCGGAGATCGGGATTCTCTTCAAGCAAGCCGAGGTCTTCGAGCGGGCGCGCGATATCGACACCGTGCTCTTCGACAAGACCGGAACGTTGACCACCGGGGTGATGGACCTCACCGATCTCGCCAGCGATGTCGACGAAGCCGAATTTCTCCATCTGGTGGCCTCGGTCGAAGCAGCGTCAGGGCATCCGATCGGAAAGGCAGTGGCCCTCGGAGCCGATGAGCGCGGGATCCAGCTTCACGCACCCGACCGGGTGGAGAGCCTGGCCGGGCTTGGCGTCGTCGGTTCGATCAGCGGTCATGAAGTGGTCGTGGGCAAGGAGAAACTGGTCGTCGATCGGGGTCTCCTGGTGGCCGACCGCTGGCGTGACTTGCTTGCGAGACTCGAGGAGCAAGGAAAAACGGCTTTCCTCGCCGGTTGGGAAGGGGAGGTCAAAGGAGTGATCGCGGTCGCCGACACCGTGAGGACAGAATCACGCGAAGCGGTGGCCCGACTCAATTCGAACGGGATCGCAACCCGGATGGTCACCGGGGACAACCACCGAACCGCGTCGCGAATCGCCGACCAGGTCGGCATCACCGAGGTAGATGCCGAGGTGTTGCCGGGCGAAAAGGTGGAAGTTGTGACCCGGATTCAGGGCGAAGGTCGGCAGGTGGCCTTCGTCGGAGACGGGATCAACGATGCTCCGGCGCTGACACAGGCCGACCTGGGAATGGCGGTGGGCTCTGGCACCGAGGTGGCGCTGGAGGCCGGGGACGTGGTCTTGCTCAACGGCGACCCGCGCCTGGTGCCTACGGCCATCGACCTGGCCAACGCCACATTCCGCACGATTCGACAGAACCTGTTCTGGGCATTCGGCTACAACGTGGCCGCTATCCCGCTGGCGGCGGTCGGGCTGCTCGACCCGATGATCGCTGCCGGCGCAATGGCCCTCTCCTCGCTCTCGGTCGTGCTGAACGCGCTCCGGTTGAAGCGGTTCACGCCCTACTGGTCGTGACAATTATCCGGAGTCAGCGTGTAGGTTGACGGCCATGGCCTCGCTGCAATGGCTTGACAGACCGATCCTCCAGGAGCCGGTCGCGCTAATTGCCTTCGAGGGGTGGGGCGACGCCGGCGAGTCGGCGAGCCAGGCGGCGACGGAGTTCCTCACCAAACTCGACGCCGAGATCTTCGCCATAATCGACCCCGACGACCATTTCGACTTCCAGGTGCGACGTCCGATCGTCGAATTGGACTCCACCGGGATCCGCTCTATCACCTGGCCCCGCAACGAGATCTACGCGGTGCGAGGGTCGGAGCGGGATCTGGTCATCGTGCTCGGCGAGGAGCCGCACTACCGCTGGAAGACGTTCACCAACGACCTGGTGGAAACGCTGCGCACGGTGGGGGTCAAGCGAGCGGTGACGATGGGTGCGTTCATCGGCCAGGTGGCGCACACCCTTCCTGTGCCTTTGGTCGGCTCGGCCAACCGACCAGATGACCTCACCTTCCATGGTCTGTTGCCGTCGGGCTACGAGGGCCCGACCGGGATCGTCGGTGTCCTCAACCACGCCCTGGGCAATGCTGGAATCGATGTGATCTCGCTGTGGGCTGCGGTCCCCCACTATCTCTCCAATCAGGAGTACCCACCGGCCGCCGAAGCTCTGGCACTCAAAGCATCGGAGTTGATCGGCGTCACTCTCGACATCGGCGAGCTCGCCGCGGCATCTCGCAACTTCTTGTCCACGGTGGACGCTGCCATCGAGGGCAATGCCGAGTTGGAGGAGTACGTCGAGCGCCTGGAGCAGGAAGCCGACGACGACGAGGGCGTGCATCTCGTCGACGAAATCGAGAGATTCCTGAAGGGCAAGTAGCCGACACCAAGTCGAAGGCTGTTTTCAGGGTCTGAAACGATCACGGAGGGCGAACCGTGGCCGCGGTTACAGCTATTTCCTTGTTCTACCGATACCAATGGCATGGTGAGATCGAGGACAAGGCGTGTTTCAGGTCGCTCTGGCGGAGGATTGCGCATAGCCAGAAGCTATGTAGCAACGATGGCTGTTTTTATCCTCGTGGCCTCGCTTTCCCTCATCGTCCTCCCCGCCACCCGTGCCGACGCGGACACCGGGATCTATTACCTGAAAGGCACGGGAGTTCCCAAGGCCGATCTCTCCACAGCGGCGCCGACCTCGGGCTCGTTGCCCAACTACGACCCCGACGAGGACTCCGAGCCCGGGCGAACACTCGACAAGAGCGACCAGGGGTGGAACGAAAGCGATTCTGGCAAGTACCAGCTGTGGGTCGCACCGAAGGGCGAAATGGCGATCAGCGGTCAGGTGACACTCACCTTTTGGAGTGCGATGAAGGATTTCGAGGACGACAAGGGGGGTCGAGTCGAAGCCTTTCTGCTCGACTGCAACCCGGGCGGCAACAATTGCGTCCTCATCGGCCAAGGCTCGAGGCAGGCCACTCCCTGGACCACGTCCGGGTCTTGGGTGTCCAACACGATCGACTTCGGTTCGGTGACCTACTCGATCACTAGCAACCGCTCACTTGCCATCAAGGTGGTAGTCGGCGACGAGTCTGATGACGACATGTGGTTCGCCTACGACACCACCGCATACCCCTCCAGTTTGTCCCTGCAGACCGTCGCCCCGACGACCACGACCACCACCACGGCCGCGCCTACGACAACCATCCCCGCCGCTACGCCTCCACCTCCGGGCCCGACCACTGCAGTCGCTCCGATCGTGGGGACCACCTCGACAACAACCCCGACGTCCGATGGCTCCAGCACGACCTTGGCCAGCTCCACCCGACCCGGCGGAGGCGCTGGCCCGACCGACGGTCCCGCGCCGGTCGAAGCAGGCGAGGGAGCGGGAATCGCGGACGCGGACATGCTGTTCGATCTGAGTTTTGGAAATGTGGAGGACCCTGTTCTGGCGACAATGGGTCTAGACGCGTCAGTCGCCCTGACTCGAGCCAGCAGCTGGACCGGCTCCGTCATCAAGGGCCTCGAACTGGTCATACCCCCTTGGGCTGCGGCAATAGTCGCCTCGCCACTCATGATTCTTGGATTCGTGCTCGAGGCGATGACCGACAGCGGCAAGGCGATCATGCTGCCGGTCGCATTGTTGATGGTCGGAATGCTCTGGGTGGTCTTCGAGAGTCGGGGCTTCGCATTCGCCTTTCTCGGACGTCCCAAAGACAACGACGGCGCCTCGTGAACATTCGCCGGCTCTTTCAGGTGACTTTGGGCCGGTCCCGTATCGGAGCCGAGGCAAACCCCACCACCTCGACCGGCGACTCTTTGGAAACCAACCCCGCATTGAGAGGCGGCCATCACACCGCGCTGATAGTCATGGTCGTAGTCGCCCTGGCATCGGTGGTGGTGGCCTCGGCAGCTGTGTTTGCAACCGCCCGGAGCTCGGTTCAGAACGCCGAGATTGGCACCCGTGGGATCTACGACGAAGCCGTGCTCAGCGCCGTGGCCACCACGCGGAACCGCGCAGTCCAGGCTTTCCTAGTCCTTTCGGCTGCTGAGGCAGGAGTTGCCGAGGCTGCCGACCTGGCCTGGTCGGTTGAGGCGGTTGAGGCGGGGATCGCTGAAATGGCCGTCAGGGTCGACCGGCTGGCCGGCCAGATGCCCGAAGCAGATGACCGTGACCTGCTGCAGGAGGCGTCCGACGAGTTTGGTGCATCGGTAACAAGACTCGTAGACCAGATTGTCGACGGCAACCCTGGATCCCCCACGGACGCCGATCTCTTGACCATCGATGAGGACTATCAGGTTCTCGCTCAACTCCTTGCGAACGATCGTGAACTAGTCGTCCGTGATCTCGAGCTTGCGCAGGAGAATGCCGGGCGCATCGTCAATGCCTCGAGCTTCCTGGTCGCTTTCGCGATCCCGCTGGGAGCCGTTTTCGCTTTCCGAAGCAGCGTGCGTCGTCGGCAACGGCAAAAAGACATGGAACAGGAATTGGTGCGTCAGCGTGAGATCGCCCAAACCAAGGACGACTTCATCGCCGACGTCTCTCATGAGTTGCGGACACCTCTCACCAGCATCTATGGCTTTGCCACGACGCTTCTCGATGACAAGATTTCGTCCGATCCCGAGCTGACCACCGAATTCGCGACCTTGATTGCCATGGAGGCAGACGAGCTGAGTCGGATGGTCGACGATCTACTAACCGCAGCCCGCGCCGATGACGATGGGCTGAGCTTCCGGCGGGAGAAAGTCGACCCAAGTGCCGAAGTTGAAGCAGTCCTCGCCCCGATGCGCGCGATGGGTCTGGAAGTCATCTCCAGGGTCACTCCTGAGCATGTGAGCGCCGATCGCCTCCGGCTGCGCCAGGTCCTTCGCAATCTGCTCTCCAACGCCCAAAAGCATGGAGCAGCGCCAATTGCGGTGATCGGTCGAACCGATAGGTCGCGGTATGTTCTGGCTGTCACCGATAGTGGGCCTGGCGTGAAGCCTGAGCTAAAAGACCGGTTGTTTCAGAGATTCATCCACGAGGGCCGTGGCCCTCTTCTCGCCGGCAGTGTGGGGCTCGGGCTGTCCATCGCACGAATGTTGGTGCGGCGCATGGACGGAAACCTCACCTACCAGCGCCTGGATGGGATGACCACCTTCTTGATAGAGCTGCCTCTCTGGGTGGATCTGGACGAAGAGGAGACGAATAGGGAGGCAGACTCCCAGCATTCAACTGATCCCCAGGTGCCAGCTGGAAAGACCTCGAAGGCTTAACCCGTCGAATCCCGTCGAAGAGAAAGGACCGGGAAAGCCCGGTCCTCTCACGAAGTCACTTCCGCTTGTGGCGATTCGCCTTGAGACGCTTGCGGTATTTGTGCTTCGACATCTTCTTACGACGCTTTTTGACCAACGATCCCATGCAGAAACCTCACGAGGAAGGGGGACGACGGCTCAATGGTCGCGTGATCCGACAACTAGGTCAAACCGGAAGGCAGCACCGTCGATCAATCTCCCGCCCGCAACAAACCCACGGTGATCCCCTCACTGAGCGCCTGCCAGGAGGCTTGGATGATGTTCTGGTGAACCCCGACCGTTCCCCAGGTCGAATCGCCGTCAGTGGTCTCGATCAAGACCCGGACCCGGGCGGCAGTCCCGTCGGACGAATCCAGGTCACGCACCTTGAAATCGGTGAGCCGGAGCCGCTTCACGTCGGGGTGTGACGGTTCCAGGGCTTTCCGCAGGGCTTCGTCCATGGCGTTGACCGGGCCGTCGCCCTCGGCGGTCACCTCGATCACATCGCCCTCAACTTCCAGTATCAGACTGGCGATGGCGGTCACCTTCCCCTCGGGGTTGGTCTGGATGTTCACGGCCAGTGATTTCACGTCGTACAACTCGTCGAAGTCAGCAGTGGCGCGGCGCATCAACATCTCGAAGGAGCCATCGGCGGCCTCGAACTGATAACCGGCATGCTCAAGTTCCTTGACCTGATCCACCAGCGCCTGGGCCCCCGCGGCGTCCAGATCCCAGCCCTTCTCCTCGGCAACCGCCAACACGGTTGAGCGCCCCATCAGCTCGCTGAACAGCATCCGGGCCGAATTCCCCACCGCCCCGGGGTCGATGTGCTCGTAGGCGCCGTCGAGACGCGCCAGACCCGAGGTGTGCAGCCCCGCTTTGTGGGCAAAGGCGGAGGCACCCACATAGGGCCTTCGAGAATCGATTGGAGCGCCCAGGATCTCCGCGATCTGTTGGGCGATGGGGTAGAGCCGGGCCAGCGACTCCGCGGGGATGGTCTCCACCCCGGATTTGAGACTGAGGTTGGGGATGACCGAGCACAGGTCGGCGTTGCCGGTCCGCTCCCCATATCCGTTGACGCAACCCTGGACCTGATGCACTCCGTGGGCCAGGGCCGTCATGGAGTTGGCCACGGCGCAATCCGAGTCATTGTGGAAATGAACCCCGAGTCTGGTGTCGATTCGGGACGCAACCGCATCTATGGCCGGAATGATGTGCGACGGCAGAGCCCCGCCGTTGGTGTCACAGAGCACCACCCGCTCGGCTCCGGCCGACGCTGCAGTCTCAAGGACCGTCAGGGCGTACTCGGGGTTGGAGCGAAATCCGTCGAAGAAATGCTCGGCGTCGAAGAAGACCAGTTTTCCGTGTTCTCGGAGGAACTCGATGGACTCGCCGACCATCGCCAGCCCCTCCTCCAGTGAGGCGTTGAGGGCCCCGATCACATGGCGGTCCCAGGCCTTGCCCACGATGCAGACGTAGTCAGTATCGGCGGCGAGCAGCGCCTGGAGCTGGGCGTCCTTCGCCACCGGGCCCCGCGGCCGCCGGGTCGAGCCGAACGCGACCAGGATCGATCGTTCCAGGCTGAGTTCTGTCTTAGCCCTCTGGAAGAACTCGTCGTCTTTGGGGTTGGCCCCCGGCCAGCCCCCCTCGATGAAATGGACCCCCAACTCGTCGAGCAGATGCACCACCCGGAGCTTCTCCCCCACGGTCGGGGAAAGCCCTTCAGCTTGGGTGCCGTCACGAAGCGTCGTGTCGTAGATCTCGGCTGTCGGATTCATGGTTCACGCCTTGCCAAAGAAAAGACCCCCGCAATCTGCGGAGGTCCGTGATGGGGCGGCGCCTCTCCTGAGGCGCGGACCCCTAGGGAATGATGATGTGCGCTGTTGCCTGGTTTCTTCCTCGCATCGCAGCGCCAGTATGGGGTGAAGGCGCCGGATCGTCAAGACGCGGAGGAGGAGAGGCCGGAGCCTCTCCTCCTAGTGCTGCATTAGGAACGGCCGTCAGATCTCAGCTTCCGAAAGCCTCCTCGAAGGCGGCGCGCATCTCGGGGGTGCTCTTGGCGCTGAAACCGCAGTAGTTGACGTTGCCGTCGTAGGCGGTGATCAGGTACTGGCTCCCCTGTTCGAACGCGAACCCGTCAATCAGGGCTTCCAGTCCTTGGGGTGCGTTGAGGACAACCTGACTGGCGTCACCACCCTTGAACCAGGTGTCGACATCGAGGGTGACCGTGTTGCCGTCGACCGAGGCGACGGTTCCTTCGAAGGCCACTTGAGCTTTGGCCAGCTCCTCGACGCTGAACATGATGCACATCGCCATCGGGTCGTCACCGCCCGCGTTCAACGCGAGTGGCGGGCTCCCCTGATTGAAGATGCCCACGGCGCCGATGGCCACGATGACCACAGCGGCTGCCGCCACCGCGACCAGCCACGGTCTCTTGTCTTTGGTGCCCGAGGATCCGGGCTGTTCCACGCTTGGGGTGGTCATGATTTCCTCCAGAAGTTGTCGGGACGATTCGGTCGTCACAGGTTCCGTCGACACATCGGAGGCCATCGGGTCGAGCCGGCGTAGGCGATTTCGCAGTTCGTCGGTCACGGTCGATGCTCCTCGGTGTGTCGGTCCCGTTTCTGTCCGGCGGTGGAGGAATCCTGTCGGCTGAGTTTCGATTCGAGTTTGGCCTTGGCTCTGGTGAGGCGGAGACTCACCGCATTAGGCGTGGTTTGGAGCACCGTTGCGATCTCGCGGGGCTCGAGTTGCTCCCAAGCCCAGAGCCGGAGCAGTTCCTGATCGGCTTCGGGCAGTTCGGAGAGCGCCGCCTCGAGGGCCGGGTCATCGATCTCATGTGCGGGCGAAGTCGAGGCTTCGCTGGTCATCCGTTCCACCAGCTGCAGATGACGCTTGGCGCCACGTCGTTGATTGGCCAAACACCGTCTGGCCACGCCGTAACACCAGGGCAGCGGAACGTCGCTAGGGACGTCGTCGAGACGACGCCAAATGGTGAGCAGAACCTCACTGAGGGCGTCGGCGGCATCATCGGTGGTGGCCCGTCGTCGCAGGTAACGCTGCAACGGCTCGTACACCTGCGCGGCGATGAGCTCGAAGCGCTTCCGCCGCTCGATGTCGGAGTTCACTGGAAGCATCTGTCCGGCACAAGGCTGATTCTGTCAGGCCGGAGTGAGAAGCGCTTGATAGGCGGTAGCCTCGGCCTGTCGAGATCCAGGTCTGGAGAAATCGAAGATGGCAACCGAGGAAAACGAGCACGAGCGGGCCGACCGCCAGGAGCAGGAACGCAAGGACGAGGGGGAGCAGCACGAGCGCGAGCGCAAGGAAGAGGGCGAGCGCAACGAGCGAGAGCGCAAAGAGGAAAGCGAGCGATACGAGCGGGAGCGGAAGGGGAGCTAGCCGCGCTTCTCGAGTCTCAGCCGCAGATCAACCCGCTGGTGGCGATCGTGGCCTCCAGCACCTCCACCCCCGACTCTCGTAGGGCGCCGGCAACCCGAGCCGAGTAATCCACAGCACACAGGGCCAAGACAGAAGGACCAGCACCCGATCGAGCGGCGTGAAGGGCTCCAGCCCGCTTGGCGACCGCTATCAAGCCGTCCACCTCAGGGGACAATTCAGCTCTCGGCGCCTCGTGGATCTCGTCACCATGCGCTGCAGCCAAGGTCTGGGGATCCCCTGTGATCAACCCTGCGGTGAGGGCTGCCACCCGGGCCAGACTGCGACGCACCAGGTCGTGGGCGTGGACCTTGTCGATGACGCGCCGCGCATCGTCGGTGGGGAAAGTTCCTTCAGGGATGCCCACCACCACCCGCAGCGTCGGATGGATCGGCAATCGGATCGGCATCCCCTCGGCCGGCACCAGGACCAGGCCTCCATAGACCGCGGCTGCCACATTGTCGGGATGTCCTTCGAGTTCGGCGGCCAGGCGAAAGACGTGGTCGGGGTTGGGGTTGTCCCCGACCGCGCAGAGAGCCGCAGCAGTGCCGGCCACGAAGGCCGCTGCCGACGAGCCCAGCCCTTTCCCCATGGGAATGCTGGCATCCACCTCCAAAGCTAGAGGGCGATTGTCGCCGACTACCCGTCGCGCCGCGCTCAGCACACCATCACCCTCACCAGGTGCCGGGCGGAACAGGCCGACATGCTCGACGGTCCAGGTGTCGGAGAGATGGGCGCTCACCTTGCATCTCATCTCCAGCGCCAGCCCGAGGCAATCGAAGCCGGGCCCCAGGTTGGCTGAGGTGGCCGGCGCCGAGGCGAGGATGGTGGGCTGGTCCTGAATCACGGGCGGAGATTAAGCAGGGTTACCGTGCCTCGAAGTGGGCGACCTCTTCGACATCGAAAACCTGCTCCCGGAACTGATCATTGGTCTCGGGCTCGCCCTGCTCGTCGGCAATGCCCTCGCCTGGTGGAAACATCGCCGGGGAGAGACTCCGAAAGGTGTAGAGGACGCTCAGTACCGGGCCGGTCGGGTCGCCTTTCTGGTCCTGGTAGGTGTCCTGATGACCGTGTGGGGACTGGTGACTCTGCTCACCTAGCATCGGCTCATGTCAGCCGGTGGCGGAACCAGGGCGATCATCGCCGCAATGCTGGCCAATGCCGGTATCGCCATCGCCAAATTCGTCGCCTTTCTGGTCACCGGCTCGGCTTCGATGCTGGCCGAGTCGATTCACTCGGTGGCGGACACGTCCAACCAGGGTTTGCTGCTGCTGGGCGGCAGAAGGTCCCGCAAGATTGCGGACGCCCAACACCAGTTCGGCTACGGGCGAGAGCGCTATTTCTGGTCGTTTGTGGTGGCGCTGGTCCTGTTCTCACTCGGCGGGCTCTACTCGATCTATGAAGGGATCACCAAGATCCTCCACCCTCACGAGTTGACTGCGATCGGATGGGCGATCGGCGTGCTCGTTGTCGCGATCGGGCTGGAGACGTTCAGTTTCCACACCGCCATCGTCGAAGCCAGAAAGGTAAAGGGAGCGCGGCGATGGGTGGATTACGTGCGCAGCTCCCGCTCCCCGGAGTTGCCGGTAGTCCTGCTCGAGGATGCCGGGGCACTATTCGGCCTGCTGCTGGCTCTGATCGGGGTCGGGCTCTACGTGGTCACCGGTGACGAGTTGTGGGACGCGGTCGGAACGCTCAGCATCGGGGTGCTGCTGGTAGCGATTGCCATCTTCCTCACCGTTGAGATGAAGTCGCTTCTGATCGGGGAGGCCGCGCTGGAAGATCACATCACCGCGATCACCGCGGCACTGACCACCAGCCCCCATGTAATTCGTGTCATCGACCTCCGCACCCAGCACATCGGCCCAGAGGAGTTGCTGGTGGCCGCCAAGATCGAGTTCACCGACACCCTGACCAGCCCGCAACTGGCGGCCGCCATCGACGTAGCTGAGACCGCGATCCGACAGGCCGTCCCTGTGGCCAGCCGCATCTATCTGGAACCAGACGTGTGGAGGGAGGACCATGTCCCCACCCCCGATCTTCACGAGGAAGCTGCCCCACCGCCCGCCTGACGTGAGGAGTCGGTGCTCGGAGTCTGACACCGACCCGGATCGCTCGGAAGCCACCCCACTAACCCTTGAGTGCTCCGCTGAGGCCACCCCCACGCAGGAAGAATCGTTGAAAGACCAGGAAGAAAAGAATGGGGATCACTGTGGAAATCGCCAGCCCCGCCATGAGCGTGCCGAGGTCAGTCGTAGCTTGCAGGGTCGGCAGCCGGACAGAAAGCGGCTGAAGCTCGGGTCTGGTCAGAACAAGAAGGGGCCAGAGGAAGTCCTTCCAAGAGGCAATCACAGCAAAAACAGAGACGACCCCGAGGATGGGTTTGCTCATGGGTAGGACGATCCACCAGAAGAGCCGAAACGGACCAGCCCCGTCAACCCGCGCCGCCTCGAGGATTTCAGTCGGCAGGTTGTCGAAGAAGCGTTTCATGAGCACAACGTTGAAGGCACTGGCGCCAGCAGGAAGCCAGATTGCCCAGTACGTGTTGAGCAGCGATCCGGCAGGGCCCGGGGGGTCGAGGATTGTCAGGTACAACGGGACGAGGAGGACGACCCCAGGTATGAACAAGGTGGCGAGAACGGCAGCATTGAGCACGCGGGCGTAGCGAGGGCGGAGGATCGACAGAACAAATCCTCCGGTGGTGGCGATGATGATCTGCGCCGCCCACGATCCGATTGCGATCACAACAGTGTTTACGAAATAGAGACTTATCCCTACGTCAAACCAGGCCGCGTGCAGGTTCTCCCAGGCGATACCGTTTGGAAAGACTGCGAGTGGGGTGCGGAGGATGTCTTGGGTCGGAGTGACAGCGAACTTGGCCAACAGCACTATCGGCCCCAAACCGATGACTACCAACGCCACCAACAACAGGACATGGACAGCGGTCATGGACCGCCGGACGAGTCGAGTCTGCCAGTCGTGAGGTGACAGCACCCCTCGCGTGACGTCAGTCGCCGCCCGCTTCGTCACGATCGTGAGCTCCACGAACGCGTCAGACGAAAGTACAGGAGCGACATGACCGCGAGGAAGATGGCGAGCATCAGGCTGAGCGCGGTTGCCTTGCCAAAGTCGGCACCAAGACTCTGGCCGAAGGCATATCGAAAGATGAGGAGCAGAAGGGTCAGCGTGGCGTTGGCCGGACCTCCACCGGTGAACAGATAGGGCTCGAGGAACACCTGAGCGGTCCCAATGATCTGCAGGATGAAGGTGATCAGCAGGACGGAGCGCAGCTGTGGAAGAGTCACATGCACCACCTTCCGCCAGACCGAAGCCCCGTCCACCTCTGCGGCGTCATAGAGTTCGGACGGCACTGCGAGGAGCGCCGCCAGGTAGATGATGACAGTGCCGCCCGCCGCAGCCCAGGTCGCATAGAGGACCAGTGAGGGCATCGACCACGTCAGACTCTGCAGCCATGGCAAAGGTCCGAGACCAAACCAACCGAGAATCGAGTTGAAGACGCCCTGGGGCCGCGGGTCGTAGAAGAACCTCCAGAGCAACACGGCGACAACTGGTGGTATGACCACAGGCAAGTAGGCGAGCACCGGATACAGACCCTTCATCTGCCGGACCTCGCTCATCAGAACCGCCCCAATAAGAGGGATCGGATACCCGATGACGAGCGCCAGAAGAGCGAAGTAGGCGGTGTTGCGGATGGCAAGCGGGAGAAGTGGATCGGCGAGTACTGCTCTGAAGTTGTCCAGCCCTACCCACGATGAGACGACGAGGTTGGTCTCCTGGAAGCTGATGATGAGTGTCCGGCCTATCGGGAGCCATGCGAAGACGCCGAAGACGACTACGAAGGGAACGACGAAGGCCAGCGTGCTCAAACCACCCTGGTGGACCCAGTCGAGAATCCTCCGTCCGGGTCCCCTGCGGGGAACAGCATGTCGGTCAAGCATCGGGCCTTCCTTACCGAGATCGGCGAAGACAGAGGCTATGGGATAGGCCACCAGCGGGTCGCCCGGGCCGGTAATCCGGCCCGGGCTTTCACTCAGCGATCAGCCTTCTAGAAGAGCCTCTGCCGCGGTGTTCGCGGTCTGAAGCAAAGCATCGATGTCTGCGTTCGGGTCGGTCATGACCGCCTGAACCGCGACATCGAGCAGTGCGTAGGTCTCCTGTGTTGCAACGCTTGGCTCACCCACGACCGGCTGGTCGAACATGACACTGGTGTAGCCGGTCATGTTGTCCAGTGGGACATTGATGAAGTCGGCGATCCAGCCCAGCGAGGTCTCGTACTGCTCACGGCTGAAGATCGGCAGGACCGGGGTGCCGACCGGCTGGCCCTCGCCGAAACGGACTTCGGCGTTGGCGACAGCGGGGCCTTCTTCGAGCTGAGTCCGCAGGTAAAAGAAGTCGATCCATTTGATCGCCGCGTCTTTGATTGCATCGTCGGCGCGGACGTTCACCGCTGCCAACGTCCCGCCGACAAGGACGCCGGAGTCTGACCCCTCGTTGGGGATCGCCGTCAGTCCGTAGTCGGCTATGCGCAGTCCTGAGCTGTCCTCGGTGACGCCGAAGGACTCAGCCAGGGCGGTGTAGACGTCCGAACCGGAGGTGTACATCCCGACCTGGCCGGCGGCGAAGGTTTCGTTGGCCCTCACCCAATTGATGGTCGCATCCGGAAGGAGCGAGTCATCCTCCCAACGCAGCGCCTGGAGAAACTCGAGCGCCGCCCTGGTGCCCGGATTATCGAGGGTGGCCGAATGGGTCCCATCGTCGTTGGCCACCTGGATACGCCCGCCCCGGCTGTAAGTTGCCGCCGTGATCTGCCAGCCTCCGGTGTTGTCCATCGCCATTTGGGCATACCCAGCAGTCCCGGTTGCGTCCTTGATCGCCTTCGCAGCGGCGCGCACCTCATCCCACGTTGTCGGAGGATCGTCTGGATCAAGTCCGGCCTGCTCGAAGAGTGCCCGGTTGTAGTGCAGTGCCACTCCGTAGATCGACTTAGCTGGAACCGCGTAGACACGACCATCCGCTCCCCTTCCGGCTTCGAGGAGAGCCTCGTTGAAGTCGGCCGCGTACGGCAGCGCCTGGACCTGATCATCGATGTCGGCGATCTGACCATTGTCGGCCAGGGCCTTGGCATCAGTCAGTGGGATCTCAAACACGTCCGGCAGGGTGCCACCAGCAAGTGCGGCAGCGAACGTTGTCGCCCGCCACTCATACTCCTCAGACTCGACCGTGATGTGCGGATAGAGAGCCTCGAACTCAGCCACGCGCTCGTCAAAAGCGGTGAACGCCGCTTCATCCGACCCTGGCAGCAGGCTCACCACCCGCAACGTCACCGGCTCCGGCTCAGCCGGGCCTGAAGTGGTCGTGGTGCCCTCGCCTTCGCTGGGCACCGTGGTGGTGTCGTTACCGGCTGCAGTGGTCTCCGTCGTTTCCGACCCAGTGCATGCGGCCAGCAATCCCACCAGCATGACGACAGCTGTTACGGCCGCCAGTCTGGGCTTCCATCTGATCCTCATCGTCTCTCCTCCTTCTCCGGTGTCGGTTGTACGCCCCTATATCTGTCCGTGGCAAGTTCGTCGTCTGGCAGGCGCAACCAGACAGCGACATCAGTGGCGAGCAATCCGCCCTGGAGCGCATCGCTCATCAGCAAGACCTCGGTATGAGCTGGCAGCTCGATCGGCTCAGGCCCGAGGTTGACAACGCAGGCGAATCGATCACCCCGGGCGAAGGCGACGACCTGGTCGTCGTCGGCGAGCCAACGCAACCCCCCGTTGTGGATGGCCGCCTCACTGCGACGAGCGGCGAGCACAGTGCGATAGAGGGCCAGAAACGAGTCGGGGTCCTCTTCTTGGCGTTGAACGGTCAGGTCCCCCCAGGTCATCGGCTGAGGTAGCCACGGTTTGACATCGGTGCCCGACGAGAAACCGAACGGGGACTGAAAACCCGACCAGGGCAATGGCACTCGGCAGCCGTCCCGACCCGGATCGACTCCGCCGGAACGGAAGTGCATCGGATCCTGGATGGCCCCCAGTGGGAGGTCCTCCACCTCCGGAAGGCCGAGCTCGTCACCCTGGTAGACGTAGAGCGAGCCAGGCAGAGCGGCAGTCAGGAGCGCCGCGGCCCTCGCCCGACGTCGACCCAACGTCAAGTCAGTGGGAACCCCAAATCGCTTGGAGGCGAAGTCGAACGAGGACTCCTCGCGTCCGTAGCGCGTGACCGGCCGTGTCACGTCGTGGTTGGAGAGAACCCATGTGGCAGGAGCGCCCACCAGACTGTGGGCCGCCAACGTCTCGATTATCGAGGCACGGAGACGCGACGCATCCCACGGTTGAGTCATGAAACTGAAGTTGAAGGCGGTGTGCATCTCGTCTGGGCGGAGGTAGGCGGCAAACCGCTGTGGGTCTTCGAGCCAGATCTCGCCAACCAGCACCCGTGGAGGGTCGTAGGAGTCGGCAATCCCACGCCAGGCGCGGTAGATGTCGTGGATCTCATCGCGGTCGATGTAGGGATGCTCTCCGGGGCCAGGTTCGAGTGGAATCTCGGATAGCTGCGGGTCCTTGACGAGAAGGGTCGCCGAATCGATCCGGATGCCAGCGACGCCTCGGTCGAACCAGAACCGGAGAACGTCTTCGTGCTCGGCACGAACCTGTGGGTGGTTCCAATTGAGATCCGGCTGCTGAGGTGTGAACAGATGCAGGTACCACTCGCCGGGGTCGCCGTCGGTTTCGACGGTGCGTGTCCAGGTCTGGCCGGCGAAGCTGGAAACCCAGCGGGTCGGGATCTGTTCGCCGTCGTCACCTTTACCCGGGCGAAACCAGAACCGGGAACGCTCCGGCGAACCCGGGTTGGAAGCAAGGGCCTCGACGAACCAGGGATGCCGGTCGGAGACGTGATTCGGGACTACGTCGATGATCGTGCGGATCCCAAACTCGAGCGCCTCAGCGATCAGAGACTCGGCCTCCTCCAGATTGCCGAACTCCGGGTCGATGGAGCGGTAGTCAGTTACGTCATAGCCTCCATCGGCGAGCGGGGACCGGTACCACGGCGAGACCCAGATCGCGTCGACACCCAGCCGATGGAGATAACCAAGACGAGTACGCAAGCCGGCGAGATCTCCGGTGCCGTCACCGTTGCCATCGGCAAAGCTGCGGACGTAGACCTGATAGATGACGGCCGACCGCCACCATTTGTCGTCCGACAACCTCGAGCCCTGTTGAGTCACCGCCACGAACCGGGACCTTAAAGGAATGAACAGAATCACGCAAGAAGTACATCAAGTCTCGGAAGAACAGGATCAGCCGGTAGGAATGGGGCGCTCAGGAAAACTGGCGGGGACTACGGCGGCTTAGAGAGAAGGTGCCGGCGCAGTCGACCCGCGCACTACCAGTTCCGGCTCAAACAGCAGCTCATCGAGAACCACGTCGGTGCCTGAGACCTGACCGACCAACAAGTCGATGGCGGCGCGACCCATCAGTTCGATCGGCTGACGAACCGTCGTAAGGGGCGGGTCAGTGCAGTTCATCAAATGGGAATCGTCGAACCCGACCACTGAAACATCCCCAGGCGTCCGCAGCCCGGACTTGCGAACTGCCCGCACAACCCCGAGCGCCAAAGGGTCGCTGGCACAGACAACACCGGTCACTCCCTGAGACAGCAGCCGGGAGGCCGCGGCCTGACCGCTCTCGAGAGAGTATCCGGCACGGACCACGAGATCGGGCCCGAACTCGACGCCGGCTCGTGCTGCCATGTCGTGCGCTGCGCGCAGCTTTCTCTCTGAAGGAATGTGATCCCTGGGCCCGAGCACAAGGCCGATTCTCGTGTGGCCGAGTGACACGAGATGGCCCAAAGCCTGTTCCATCGCCACAGCGTCGTCACATGCAACCCGAGGGAACGGAAGCTCCTCGAGGGACGCGTTGATCAACACGACTGGGAGGTTGCGGGCGCTCAACCGCGCATAATGGCTATGGGACGCTTCCCTTTGGGCGTAGTTCCCACCGACGAAAACGACGCCCGAGACCTGCTGTTCCAAGAGCAGGTCGACGTACTCAGCCTCCGAGATACCGCCGGCAGTCTGAGTACATAGGACCGGAGTGAATCCCTGCTGAGCCAGGGCACCGCCGACTACTTCGGCAAAAGCCGGGAAGATGGGATTCTGCAGCTCGGGCAGAACCAAACCCACAAGGCGAGCCCGCTCACCACGCAGCTTGCTGGGTCTTTCATAGCCAAGCACGTCGAGTGCAGTGAGGACTTCCTGTCGGGTGCTTTCGGATACGCCCGGCCGGTCGTTGAGGACCCGGGAAACGGTCGCCTCGCTAACACCGACCTTGCGTGCCACGTCGGCCAGTCGTCGGGTCATCCCGCAACTATAAGACAATTCATGCAAGTGGCTTGCAGCTTCTTGCGTTCATACGACATTCTGGGGCGACCGTTTCGGCAGGGTCGGGTGTTCCCTTTGACGCTTTCCCTCGGTCCAGATGACCCGGTATCGTTGGGGCTGCGCTTTGACAACTCGACCTGGTTCGGCTTGATAGACCGAGTTGGTGGTCAGCCTCTGACCAGGGAAAATGCACAATTTGCGGGTGTAGTTCAATGGTAGAACACGAGCTTCCCAAGCTCGGGGCGAGGGTTCGATTCCCTTCACCCGCTCCACAATGATCTTTTCTGACAGGTCCATACGGGAAGCAATCGAGGGTGGGGTCATCGTCATCGACCCCTACGAGCCGTCATTCGTCCAGCCGTCTTCGGTCGACCTCCGCGTCGGCAACGGGTTCCGGGTCTTCGTCAACCATCGTTACAGCCAGATCGATCCCCGGGCTCCCCAATCCGATCTGACTCAACTGATCGAAGTCGAAGCCGAGGAGCCGTTCATGCTCCACCCTGGAGAGTTCGTCCTCGGCTCCACACTGGAGCGGGTCAAACTCGGTGACGATGTCGTCGCCCGTCTCGAGGGCAAGTCCTCTCTGGGGCGACTCGGCTTGCTCATCCATTCCACCGCCGGGTTCATCGACCCCGGGTTCGAGGGCCACATCACCCTCGAGCTCTCCAATGTCGCAACCCTTCCCATAGCCATCTACCCGGGGATGAAGATCGGCCAGGTCAGCTTCTATCAGATGACCACAGCTGCCGATTTCCCCTACGGATCCCCGGAATTGGGCTCGAAGTATCAGGGCCAGAGCGGGCCGACCGCCAGCCGTTCCCACCAGGATTTCGACCAATCGGACACGAACTAGCGCGATCGTGCCTAGTTCGATATGGCCCCGTCCTGCTCGACCAATCGGGTTTCGAGATGCACACACTGAATTTTTGGCGCCACGCCCTATTTGAGTCCCCCCTCAGGAGCTTCCCCGGCTCCACAGGGCAAGTGGCAACCCCTCCAAAATGCGGCGACCCCTTGGGTCGCCGCGAACGATGGAATCAACCGCGCTTGTTGGCCCGCTTGTAGTTGCCTGTCGCCCGGGCCATCACCTGTTGCGGATCGCCGATGTAGACCCGCTTCAAGAACTTCTCGGCTGCCTTGCCGCGGAGGATCGTCACCACATCGCCGTGACGGCTGATCGCCACCTCACCGGCCTTCCAAATCTGGAAGGAGAAGCCGAGATCGGGGCCCGGCTCGGATCTCAGCTCACATCCCGGCCCAGATTGGCGAAGCGGGTGAACTCGGGCTGGAAAGTCATCTCCACGGTCCCGGTGGCCCCGGAGCGATGCTTCTCGATTATCAGCTCGGCGATCCCCTTCTTCTCCTGATCCTCGGGGTGGTAGTACTCGTGGCGGTAGACGAACATCACCACGTCAGAGTCCTGCTCGATCGCCCCTGACTCTCTTAGGTCGGAGAGACGAGGCCGTCGGTTCTCTCGGGACTCCACCGAGCGGTTCAGCTGAGAAACGGCGATGATCGGGACCGCCAGCTCCTTCGCGAGATTCTTCAGATTCCTGGTGATCTCCGAGATCTCCTGTTGACGATTCTCCCGGGTCGAAGCCTGCAGCAATTGGAGATAGTCGACGATGACCAGGGAGAGCCCGCGCTTTCGCTTCAGACGCCGGCACTTGGCCCGGATGTCGGTGACGGTGACCATCGAGGAATCGTCGATGAAGATCGGCGCCTTGTACATCTTCCCCGCCGCGTCCACCACGCGCTGCCAGAGGGGCCCGAGTTGCCCGTTTCGGAGCTTCTTGGAGTCGACCTGGCCCACCGAGGAGAGGATCCTCTGCACAATCTCCTCTTTGGACATCTCCAGGGAGAAGATCGCCACCGGCTCGCCTTTGCTGGCGACGTTGGTTGCGATGTTCAGCGCGATGGCCGACTTGCCCATGCCCGGTCTTCCCGCAATCACCACCAGATTCGCGGGCTGGATCCCGGCCAACTTCTGGTCGAGGTCGACGAACCCGGTGGCGAGCCCGTTGATCTCCGACCCGAGCTGTTCGAGAGCCTCGATGTGCTCGAGGACGTCGCTGAACAATGGCCCCACCTCGAGCAAGGTCTGAGAGCTCCGTCGCTCGGCGACACCGAGCACCGTCTGCTCGGCGCGGTCGAGGACGATCGCTATCTCCTCGTCGATGTTGAAAGCGACTTCAGTGACCGTCGCCCCGGCCCGGATCAATTCACGCCGCTTGCCGTGCTCCTCGACGATGCCCGCGTAGTAGAGGATGTTGGAGGTGGAAGGGACAATGTCGACCAGACGGGTCAGGTAGTTCACCCCGCCGATCTTCTCCAGCTCCCCTCGGCGCCGGAGCTCCTCGGAGACCGTGACCGCGTCGATCGCCTGGTTGCCGTTGAACAGCTGTCGCATCGCCTCGAAGATGGCTTGGTGGGCAGGGGTGTAGAAGTCCTCGGGATGAAGCCGGTCCATCACCTCGTTGACCGCATCCTCGGAGAGCAGCACCGCCCCGATCACCGACTCCTCCGCCTCACGGGAGTGAGGTGGGCTCCGGTATCCGGGGCGCATCTCGGTCTGTTCGGTCAAGCTGCTCATCTACCCTCTTTTACCAACACCGACTGACAGTTTTCGCGAACCGACGCGTCAAACCCAGATGGGAAGGGGGAAGATCGGCCTGCTTTGGGAAGCGAGAGGAACTTAGACCACAGACGGTCGCCATTCCAAAACCCCGCGAAACACTGACAAAAGGCGCGAAATCAGGTGCTGTTCCGCCGTGATCGGGATTCTTCGCACCCCGTCACGCATACGTGACGCGCTGCATTAGGAAATCAGCTGGCGGGGATGACGTCCAGGATGAGGGGGAACTCGACCTGGGGATGGAGCTTGATCTGGAGCTCGTGGAGCCCGATCGCCTTGATCGGGCTCGGTAGCACCACGGTGTCGCGTTCCAACTCGATCCCGGTGAATCTCTTGATCCCCTCGACCACGTCTTGGACCGAGATCGAACCGTAGAGCCTGCCCTCGTCGCCGGCCTGGGCGGCAAGCACGACCCGAGTTCCCACCAACTGAGTAGCGAGATTCTCGGCGTGCTCACGGGCCCGTTGCTCGCTCTCGATTCGGGCTTCACGGGTGGCCTCGGCCTGGGCCATCGAACCCTCACTGGCCTTGACCGCCTTCTTCTTGGGGAGAAGGAAGTTTCGGGGGTAACCCTCGGCATCGTCGACGACGTCTGCGCGTTTGCCGAGCTCGTCGACGTCGGAGATGAGGATCAGCTTCATCGGGTGCTCAGGTAGGGGAGCAGGGCCATCTCACGAGCGCTCTTGATGGCTACAGCCACCTCGCGCTGGTGCCGTGGGCAGTTCCCGTTGACCCGACGACCCCGGATCTTGCCCCGATCCGAGATGTACTTGCGAAGGACCGAGACGTCCTTCCAGTCGATGAACTCGACTCTTGCCTTGCAGAACGCACAGGGTTTGGGACGACCCCGGCGGACTTCCATGCCACGACGCCGCTTGGGCCGTGGGTTGTTGGTGGATTTGCGTGCCATCTTCTCGCTAGCTCCTCAAATCAGAACGGGGCTTCGTCGGGCCCATAGCTGTCACGGGCGACCGGAGCCGGAGGGACATCGCCTTCCTTGGCGCCGGCAAAGTCACCGCCGCCGGATCGCGCCGTCTTGTTGACCGTGGCCGTGGCCCAACGCAGGGAGGGGCCGATCTCGTCGATTTGAACCTCGACGACGGAACGCTTGTCCCCCTGATCGGTCTCCCAGCTTCGCTGCTCGAGCCGTCCGGTGACAATCACCCGGGCGCCCTTCTGCAACGACTCGGCGGCCGATTCGGCCTGCTCTCTCCACACCGTGCCGGTGAAGAAGCTGGTGTCTTCTTGCCACTCACCGTCGTTGCCCCGCCACCGGCGGTTCACCGCCATGCGGATCTTGGCCATGGCGACACCCGATGGGGTGAAGCGCAGTTCGGGGTCGTCGACAAGGTTGCCGATGAGTGTGACATTGTTCGACATTGAGATCTCCTCTTCTCACGTCCACCGACGATCATGCCGCGCCGGTGTGACGTATTCCAGTCAGCCGCCGAGCCGGACGATCTTGTGTCGTATCACTTCGTCGGCGAGGGAAAGCATCCGATCGAGTGAATCGACGGCTGCCGCCTCAGCCTCGAAGTTCACCACCGAGTAGTAACCCTCGGAGAGATGCTCGATCTCATAGGCGAAGCGACGCTTGCCCCAGAGATCCTTGCCCTTGACACTCGCCCCGTGTTCGGAGAGATACGACTCGAGCTCGCCGATCTTGGCGTCGATGTCGTCCTCCGCTAGATCAGGACGATGAATCGTCATCAGTTCATAGTCGCGCATTCGACCTCCTGTGGACATCCGATTGGAAGGCCCCATCCCGTTGATGGAGCAGGGGTTGCCCGCATCCGAACGGCGCGAGACGTCGGTGCGGTCCCTCGAAGTGTATCGGGGTTCAGCCGCTTTCCCCATTCGGAGCGCCGCTGAGCATCGCGCCCTCTTCGAACTGAAAGACCCCGGCCACGGTCTCCAAGACCCAGGAAACCTCGCCCGGAGATGAGTAGAGGGGACAAGGCTCGGCGGCGCAGGGTGACATCTCGGTGCCTCCGATCAGCACCCCGTCCGGAGCGAAGAACCAGATGTCGAGGGCGATTGGCACGTCCAACATCACGTAGTTGACCCGGCTCGGAGTGTCGTAGACGAAGAGCATCCCGTCGGCGCCCCCCGGGATCACGTCAGCCTCTTTGAGGCCCTGCTGACGCTCCTCGGGGCTGTCGGCGATGAGGACGCCGATCTCGATCCCGGAAACCTCCACGACCTGGGCGTGGGTGATCGCCGCGAGGTCTCCGCAGGCGATCACCAACAAGAGGCCACAGAGGGCGGCTAACCGGACGACTTGCCCCTCAGCAGCTCGGCCGCCACCTCATCAGCGACGTGATAGCTCTCCTCGTCCCCGGGGAAGGCACCGGACTGGATGTCGGCGACAAACCGCTTCAACGCCTCGATCGACTCCTCGCCGATGCTGGCGTAGGCCCGCACGAACTTGGCGTGTGGCCCGAGGCCGATCCCGAGCACATCGTGATAGACGAGAACCTGGCCATCGGTGTTGGGCCCTGCGCCGATCCCGATCGTTGGGATGTCGACCTCCTTGGTGATCAACTCACCCAGGACGTCGGGCACACCTTCGAGCACGATCGAGAAGCAGCCAACCTCGGCGAGGGCTCGGGCGTCGTCGATCAGCTCGCGGGCCGCCTCCACCATCTTGCCTTGTACCTTGAAGCCCCCCATCGCGTTCACCGACTGTGGGGTGAGGCCGAGATGGCCCATCACCGGGATCTCGGCGTCGAGGATGCGCTCGATGGCAGGAATCCGTTTCCGGCCCCCTTCGAGCTTCACCGCCTCGGCGCCACCCTCCTGGACGATTCGCCCCGCGTTCCGGACCGCGTCCTCGGGAGATATGTGGAAACTCAGCCACGGCATGTCGACCACGAACAGTGCAGAGGGCTCCGAGCGCTTGACTGCTCGAGCGTGAACGATCATTTCGTCGAGACCGATCTCGAGAGTGGTGTCCATGCCGTGGACGACATTCGCCACCGAATCACCCACGAGGATGATGTCCATACCGGCGCGATCGGCGATCACCGCCGACGGGTAGTCGTATGCAGTGACCATCGTGATCTTGGGACCACCCTTGCGGGCCCGAATGTCAGGAACCGTCACTTTCTTAGTCATAGAAAAATGGTACCTGGTACTCGGTACTGGGTACTTGGACGATTGGGTCAGGAGGACCGTGCGCCGACTGCCGACCGCACCCAGTCGATATCAGCAGTGTGCTCGACAGCGCCGCCCGGCGTCTCCACCACCACCGGTGCGTCTGCCTCGGCGATGACCCGGGCCAATTCCTCGACCGGGATCTTTCCCTGACCCAGATTCTCATGACGATCACGCCGGGAGTCGAAAGGGTCCTTCGAGTCGTTGGCGTGCACCAGGTCGATCCGCCCCGTCGCCTCCATGACTCTCGGCACCAGCTCGTCGAACGGCTCACCACCCGCCCAGACATGACAGGTGTCCAGAACGAAGCCGACGCCGAACTCGGAGACGTCGGCGAACAGGCGGGCGATCCATTCCACCCTCCTGGCGACCGCCTTGTCGCCGCCAGCGGTGTTCTCGATGAGAACCGGGACTTTGGTGTCCAGTGGCTCGAGGGCCTTGCGCCAGCGAAGAATCCCTTCCTCCTGGGGCCCGTCTCCCGTCACATGGCCGCCATGGACCACAACCCCCGCAGCACCGATCTCGGTGGCGGCGTCACACGTCTCCTGGAGGATGCGTCGGGACGGCACCCGGATCTTGTTGTTGTCGGCGCAGACGTTGATGAGGTAGGGAGAGTGGACATAGATCGGGATGGGGGAGGCTCTGAGCTCGGCGGCGTCGGGCCTGGGAGGTGGCTTCTTCCAACCCTGGGGGTCGGAGAGAAAGATCTGCACCAGATCCGCCCCTCGCTCCCGGGCCTCCTCAATGGGCCGCCCAGAGGGGACATGGGCACCGACCGCGCTCATGAGGGGTCCCAAAGACGCGCCACCCTCGCCCGACCGGAGCGGCGAGCTGCATCGACCGCATAGTCCCCGATCACCTTGGATGTCTCTTTGGGTGTGATCGACCAATCCTGGGCCAGGACTCCCAGGACCCGAGTTTCCAGCCAGCGCGCCCCCCAGGGGTGGGCGGGGAGGTTGCCGCGTTCCAGGACCTTGATCCGGAGCAAGAGCAGGATCTCTCCTTCGTCCTCGATCTCCCCGGCGTCGACATCGACGATCGTGCCCCAGGGGATGACGTCATGTCTGCGAAACGGCCCCCGCAGCTTGAGGGCCAGACCTTCGTCGCGGCACTCGATGACCCGGGTGGGGACGAACAACTCCTTCAGACCCCAGATCACGAGAAATCCTGCGAAGAGCAGGATGGCCCAGGCGTAGATGACGTCGCGGGGCTCGTAGATCTGGGTATCGGCGGGGGTGAACATGATCTCTCTCAACCAGTTCGTGATCCGGCGATTGGAGAGGACATCGACCGCAATGATGAGCAGCGGGATGGCGCCGATCGCCATCAACCACATTCGGATCGCCGACCTCTGGACGATGACCTTCATTCGCCCACACCGAAGTCGGAAGGCACGACCAGCGCCACATACGGAATGCCCCTGGAGGCGAATACAGCAGCGGCCCGATCACCGGAACGGTCGACCAGCGCAATCGCCTGGATCACCTCCAGCCCCTCGCCGATCGCGGCGTCGGTGGCCTCGATGACGGCACTACCGGTCGTCGTGGTGTCCTCGAGTATCGCCACCCTGGTGCCCGGGGGCACCGGGCCCACGAC